>CAKZMC010000120.1 GCA_937128055.1 uncultured Actinomycetes bacterium
GGGTCTGGCCGGATATTCCAAGATGGCATGTTGAGGTTTTGTCGGGATGGGGTGCCTACTTTTTCTGGACAGCAACTTACCCGGCGGTTTCTATTGTCCCCCCAACATCGGAGTGATATCGTGAGTTTAATAAGTGTCTTCTGCTTTCTGCCCGCGAGAGAGAAAGGCCGCCGGAGGGCCAAGGAAGCCGGCGTCTATCTTCAAGACCCTCCCGTAGATGAAGCAGAGGTTGATCTCACGAGAGTAACCTCCAATGGAAAGGAAAGAGCTCATTCCCGAGTGGAAGAACGCCCGAGCCGGCGACCACCTCTGCCTCCTCTACCGCACGGAGGAGGAACGCGAGGAGGCCGTCCTCGATTACCTGCACGAGGGCCTTGAGCGCGACGAGAGGGTCATCTTCGTCGGCGGCGAGGAGGTGGCAGCCTCGTTGAGGGAGGCCCTCGCTCGTACCGATGTGGACGCGAACTCGCTGATCGCGGGCGGGCAGCTCTCATTCCTCGACGCGAGAGAAATATACCTCCCCGATGGCTGCTTTCATCCCGGGGACGCGTTGCGCTTCTGGTCCGCGGAGATGGCAAGGGCCGTCGAGGCGGGTTGGAAGGCCATACGCATCGCGGGCGACGCGTCTTGGGCGCTTGAGGAACCTCCGGGGAGCGAGCAACTGGCGCGCTATGAGTCGGAGGTCAACCGTCTCCACCTTCCCCTTGACTGTATCCTCCTCTGCACCTACGACCTCAGGGCATTCTCCCCGGAAACCCTCCTCGACGTATTACGCACCCATCCCAAGGTGGCTGTGGGGACGGAGCTCTTCGACAACATCTACTACCTGCCCCCTGGCGAATTCCTCGGGAATATGACGGCGCAATCCATCCTGGGCTACCACCTCGCGCACCTGAAGGACCGCAAGCTTGCCTTGCAGCAGATCCAGTCGGCACGCGAGTACGCCGAGGCCATCGTGGACACGGTGCGCGAGCCGCTTCTGGTGCTGGACGCCGGGTTGAGGGTGATCACCGCCAACCGCTCCTTCTACCGCACCTTCCGGGTCACGCCCGAGGAGACGGAGGGGAGGCTGGTCTACGAACTGGGGGACCGGCGGTGGGATATCCAGGAGCTGAGGAGGCTCCTCGAGGAGGTGGTGCCGCTCAACACCTCCTTCGAAGGCTACGAGGTGGTACACGACTTTGAACATATAGGCCGACGTACCATGCTGCTCAACGCCAGGCGCATCTACCGCGAGGGCAACCGCACCGAGATGATTCTTCTGGCCATCGAGGATATCACCGAGCGCAAGCGGGCGGAGGAGAGGATGCAGAAACTGCACCGCATGTTCCTGAGCCTGGGTGCGGATTTCCTCGCCAACATGGAAACGGTGATCACCAACTGCAGGGATATCATGGAAGGGGACATGGCCGCCTACGCCCGGCTGGTTCAGGGCAGACTTTTCGTGCTCACCACCGCCCCTGGCGAGGAGGGTTTAATCCTGCTGGAGGAAGCCTCGCGCTTCCTGGGATGGCCTCTCCTGAGCGGCGAACGCGAAGGCCCCCTGGCCATAACGGTGACGCCGGCAAGCGTTGATCCCCCGCGGGGCGATCCCCTGGCAGAGTGTCACGGGTATCTGTCCTTCCTGGGTTACCCCGTTTCGCTCCACGGACGCACCGTCGGGGTGCTCTCCGTCTACTACCGTGAAGACCACCGGCACATGAGCCAGGAAAACCAGGAGATACTGGCCATCATGGCGCGCACCCTGGCCATCGAGGAGGAGCGCCTGGCGCGCGAGGAGGGCCTCAAGGATTTCATAGATATCGCTTCCCACGAATTGCGCCATCCCACGGCACTTCTGAAGGGTTATGCCCTCAGCCTGAAAGAGCGCTGGGAGAGCCTGGGCGAGCAAGAAGCCCAGGAGGTCCTCTCCGCCATCGATCACGGGGCGGACCGCCTGACCAGCCTGGCCGACAATCTCCTGGACTTCTCCCGCATCGAGCGCGGCAACTTCCAGCCCGACTCTCGCGAGGTGGAACTGCTGACCCCGCTCAAGGACGCAGTGCAGTCGGTGGGCAGGCAGCAAGGACAGATTACCCTCGTTACGCGAGGTAGGGTGGGCGCCTGTCGGGCGGATTCGAAACTCCTGCGACGCTTGATGGTCATCCTGCTGGAAAACGCGCTGAAATTCTCCGCCCCGGGATCGCCGGTAGAAGTCGAGGTAAAAGAGGTGGAAGGAGCGTACCAAGTCTCGGTGCTGGACCGCGGCCCAGGCATTCCCGAGGATGAAAAGAGTCGCATCTTCGACCGTTTTTACCAGGTGGACGAGGCGCGTTTCCATTCCAAGCCGGGCGTCGGCCTGGGGCTCTATATAGCCCGTGAAATCGTTGAAAGGCTCCGCGGAAGGATCTGGCACGAGCACCGGGAGGGCGGGGGCTCGGTCTTCGGCTTCACCATCCCCAAACATACCTAGGGGTCAGGCCGCGCACATACCTAGGGGTCAGGCCGCGCATATGTCCGCACGAGACATGAACGTGGCTTGATCCCACTTAATGTCTGCCTGACGAGACATGAACGAGACCTGACCCCACATTATGTCTGGGTTTCGGGGGAGCCGTCGGCCAGGACCACCAGGGCGTCAACCACCACAGGGCGGGGGCCGTCGAGGATCACCGGGTTCATGTCTATTTCCCTCACCGCGTCGTAGCGCATGCCGATGTCCCCTATGGCGATGAGGATCTGCGCCAGGAGATCGCGGTCCGCCGGTTCCTTGCCCCGGAAGGGTCCCAGTATGGCCTTCGCCTTGATCTCCTCCATCATCTGAAGGGCATCGTACTTCTCGATGGGGGCCACCCGGAAGGAGGTATCCTTGAGGACCTCGGTGAAGATGCCGCCCAGGCCGAACATGACGCAGGGGCCGAACTGGGGGTCTCTCACCAGGCCCACCACGAGCTCCCTCTCGCCCTTTATCATCTCCTGGACCAGCACCCCGTCGTAGTGGTCTCCGCCCAGGTTCTCTACTATCTGAGCGTAAGCCCCTTTCACTTCCTCCGGACCGTCCAGTCCCACCTGCACCAGGTTGCGCTCCGTCTTGTGGGTGATATCCGGCCCGCAAGCCTTGAGCACCACCGGGTAACCGATATCCTCCGCCGCCGCTACGGCCTCGTCCTCCCCGAGGACCAGCATTTCCCGGGTCACGGGGATGTCGTGTTCCTTGAGGAAGAGCTTCGCCTGGTATTCCGATAGCGCCCTCTGTCCCCTGGCCACGGCTTCCTCTATTATTCCCATGATCTCCTCCGTCCGGGTTCGGTCACTTTCCCTGCGTTTCGTAGAGAAATATTATCCCATCGCCGCCGGGCGGGCAACTCGCTGCGCTGGTTCACTACATGGTGGACACATTATCCCTATGCTTGTTCGAATCATACCAGCTATTAAGAAACTCCAT
>CAKZMC010000121.1 GCA_937128055.1 uncultured Actinomycetes bacterium
CCCGGGCCGGAAGAAGGAAAGGAGATTCCTTGGCCTGCGGGGGATGGGTGCGGCGAAGGCCCGTCCAGAGGGCCGAGCCGCCATCCATCCCCAGGAACGACCCCTCCCAGACATGAACGCGGTTTGACCCCAAAGTATGTCTGGGGAGGGTCAAGGAAGGGGCGGAGCCTCTCCCTTGGTCTTATAAAAGGCAACGAATGAGGGCTGACCTCGAGGTGTTGTTTGGCGATCAGGTTGTCTGCAATATGTCCGCGCCGCTCTCGGGCGCCTGTACCTTCTCGAAGGTGATGGTCCCCGCCTCGTCGGTTGCGATGAGCACGGTGGAGCCCGCCTCGAACTCCTTGGCCAGTATCCTCTCGGACAGAGGATCCTCGATCAGCTTCTGGATGGCGCGGCGCAACGGCCTGGCGCCGTACACCGGGTCATACCCCTCCTTGACCAGGACTTCCTTGGCATCGTCCGAGAGGATGATCTCGATGTCCTGCTCCGCCATCTGGTCCTTGACCCTCTTCATGAGCAGGTCCACTATCCGCTTGATCTCCTCGTGGTTGAGCTCGTGGAAGACGATGACGTCGTCGATGCGGTTGAGCAGCTCCGGCCGGAAGGTCTTCTTCAACTCCGAGAGCACCCTGTCCTTCATCTTGTCGTAGTCCAGCCCACCTTCCTTCTTGGCAGTGAAGCCCAGGGAGGTGCCCTTGCTGATATCCCTGGCCCCCAGGTTGGAGGTCATGATGACGATGGTGTTGCGAAAATCGACTTTGTGGCCCTGGGAATCCGTGAGGCGCCCGTCCTCCAGGATCTGTAGCAGCATGTTGAAGGCGTCAGGGTGGGCCTTCTCGATCTCGTCCAGCAGAACCACGCTGAAGGGCTTGCGGCGCACTGCCTCGGTGAGCTGGCCGCCCTCCTCGTATCCCACGTAGCCGGGAGGGGAACCCACCAGCCGCGACACGGCGTGCTTTTCCATGTACTCCGACATGTCGATCTGGATGAGGGCCGACTCGTCGCCGAAGAGGAACTCGGCCAGGGTGCGCGCCAGCTCCGTCTTCCCCACCCCCGAGGGCCCCAGGAAGATGAACGACCCGCCCGGCCTCTTGGGGTCCTTGAGCCCGGAACGCGTGCGCCGGATGGAGCGCGAAACCGCGCGCACCGCCTCGTCCTGCCCTACGATGCGCTTGTGCAGCTCCTCCTCCATGCGCAGCAGTTTGCTGCTCTCCTCCTCCGTGAGCTGGCTTACCGGGATGCCCGTCCAGGAGGAGAGGATGTCCGCGATATCGTCCTCGGTCACCTGCAACTGGTGTGAGCCGAGAGGGATCTTCCAGTCCTCCTCCAGCTGCTCCATCTCGCTCAGGATCTCCTTCTCCCTGTCCCGCAGGCCGGCTGCCTCCTCGAATTCCTGCGCCGCTATGGCCGCCTGCTTCTCCTGGCGCACCTTCTGCAGCTTTTCCTCCATCTCCCGGAAGTCGGGGGGCGCCGTCATGGCCCGGATGCGCAACCTGGAGGCCGCCTCGTCGATGAGGTCGATGGCCTTGTCGGGCAGGAAGCGGTCGGTGATGTAGCGGCTGGCCAGCCTGGCGGCCGCCACCAGGGCCCCGTCGGTGATGGCCACGCGGTGATGGGCCTCGTAGCGGTCGCGCAGCCCCTTCAGTATGTCTATGGTCTCCTCAACCGTGGGCTCCTCGACCAGGATGGGCTGGAAGCGGCGCTCCAGGGCAGCGTCCTTCTCCAGGTGCTTGCGGTACTCGTCCAGCGTGGTGGCGCCTATGGTCTGCAGCTCTCCCCTCGCCAGGGCCGGCTTGAGGATGGAGGCGGCGTCGATGGCGCCCTCCGCCGCTCCCGCGCCCACCAGGTTGTGCAGCTCGTCGATGAAGAGGATGATGTCCCCGCGGCTGCGGATCTCCTTCACCACCTTCTTAAGGCGTTCCTCGAAATCGCCGCGGTAGCGGGAGCCGGCCACCAGCGCCCCCAGGTCCAGGGTGTACAGTTGCTTGCCGGCCAGTATCTGCGGGACCTCGTTGCTCACTATGCGCTGGGCGAATCCCTCCACCACCGCCGTCTTGCCCACGCCAGGTTCCCCGATGAGCACGGGATTGTTCTTCGTGCGGCGGGAGAGCACCTGCATGACCCTCTCGATCTCCTTTTCCCTGCCGATCACCGGGTCCAGCTTGTTCTGCACGGCCAGCTGGGTGAGGTTGCGACCGAACTGGTCCAGCAGCAGGTTGCCCTGAGGCTGCGCCTCGCCCGCCTGCACCGCCTCTTTGGAGCCCGCGGAGGCCCCCGTCAAGAGCTGTACCACCTGGTTGCGCACGCGGTCCAGGTCCGCCCCCAGCTTGGTGAGCACCTGCGCGGCGACGCCCTCCCCCTCGCGGATAAGGCCCAGCAGGATATGTTCCGTCCCGATATAGTTGTGGCCTAGCTGGAGGGCTTCGCGCAGGGACAACTCCAGAACCTTCTTGGCCCGCGGCGTGAAGGGGATGTGCCCGGTGGGAGCGGTGCTGCCCCGTCCGATGATCTCCTCCACCTGGTTGCGGACCGCCTCCAGGCTTATGCCTATGGATTCCAGGGCTTTGGCGGCTACGCCCTCTCCCTCCTGGATCAATCCCAGGAGCAGGTGTTCCGTCCCGATATAGTTATGGTTGAGCATGCGGGCCTCTTCCTGGGCCAGGACCACCACCCGCCTAGCTCTGTCCGAGAACCTCTGGAACACTTCATTACCCCCTCCGTTGCGCGTACCTCACGCCTTTATTATCACACCTTTTATACCCTTTTCAAAGGCGATTCGCCATGGCGGAGGTCATGTCCTGCTGCCGCAAACGCCGCCGCGACGCCGCCCGCATAAACTCTCCGTTAGACCTCATCGACAAAGGCGGCCTCCCCCTTGAAAGCCCAGCATGTTGCGGATGTTGATTTCCCGTGCGAGGGATTCGCGTTGCGTAAGGGCCGCCTGCGCGCTTGCCGCGACACCGGGATCCGGCGGCGCCCTCAAGCCTCGGAGCGCAGGTGGGGAAAGAGGATCACCTCGCGGATGGAATGGGCGTCGGTAAGCAGCATGACCAGGCGGTCCACGCCCAGCCCCAGGCCTCCGGTGGGCGGCATGCCGTACTCCAGGGCGCGCAGGAAATCGTGGTCAACCAGGTGCGCCTCATCGTCTCCCCGCTCCCTCTGGCTCGCCTGTTCCTCGAAGCGCCGCCTCTGGTCCAGCGGGTCGATGAGCTCTGAGAAGGCGTTGGCGATCTCACGCCCCGCCACGATGAGCTCGAACCTCTCGGTGAGGAAAGGGTCGGAGCGATGGACGCGGGCCAGCGGGGAGACCTCGCGCGGATAGTCCATGACCAGGGTAGGGCTCCAGAGCTCGGGTTCCACCAGCTTCTCGAAGAGCTCCGTCATTATCTTCCCTGCGCCCCACCCCTCCTCCAGGGGCACCTCGCGCCGGGCCGACAGCTCCCTCAGCTCCTCCACGGGCGTGGAGGAGGAGACGGGCCTGCCCAGGACCTCCCCCAAGGCCTCCAGCATGGTCACGCGCCGCCAGGGCGGGGTGAGATCGAGTTCCTGCCCCTGGTAGGTGAAGCGCAGCTCCCCCTTCACGGCCTTCACCACCTGCGTGAGCATCTCCTCCAGGAAGTCCGCCAGCTCCAGGTAATCCACGAAAGCCCAGTAGAACTCGAGCATGGTGAACTCCGGGTTATGCTTGTACGAGATGCCCTCGTTGCGGAAATTGCGGTTGATCTCGTAAACCCTTTCCAGGCCGCCCACCACGCACCGCTTCAGGTACAGCTCCGGCGCAATGCGCAGGTAGAGGTCCTCGCCCAGCGCCTGGTGGTAGGTGACGAAGGGCCGCGCTGTGGCGCCGCCCGGGATGGGCTGGAGCATGGGGGTCTCCACCTCGATGAAGTCCCGCTCGTCGAGGAAGCGGCGCAGCTCCCCGATGGTCCTCACCCGCACCAGCAGGTTCCTCTTCACCTCCGGGTTAACCATGAGATCCAGGTACCTCTGGCGGTAACGCAGCTCCACGTCTTTGAGCCCGTGCCACTTCTCCGGCAGCGGCCGCAGGCTCTTGGAGAGCAGCTGAAAGCGGGAGACGCGCAAGGTCAATTCGCCGCGCCGCGAGCGGAAGACCTGCCCCTCCACCCCGATCCAGTCCCCTATATCCAGTTCCTGGAAAAGCGTGTAGCCTTCCTCTCCCAGGGAATCGACGGCGGCCAGCAGCTGCAGCCTGCCCCAACCGTCCTCCAGGTCGGCGAAGCAGGCCTTCCCGTGGCGGCGCAGGGCCATCAACCTTCCCGCCAGGGACGCCCGGTAACCGCTCTCCTCGCCATTTCCCAATTCATGGAAGCGCTGGCGGATGCGCGTGGTGGTGTCCTCGTGAGGGTACTTGATGGCGTAAGGTTCTATGCCGCGCGCCTTCCATTCCTCGAGCTTCTCCAGGCGCCTCTTTACCAGGTCGCTCTCCTCGCGGAAAGCGGGGGGGACGTTTCCTTCTCCCAAGCGATCCACACCCTGAATCCCTTCAGCGCTCGATGCGCCGGATGCGGTACTGCACGGTACCCGAGGGGACCTGCACCTCCACCACCTCTCCCGCCTTGTGCCCCAGGATGGCCCTCCCTACCGGTGATTGGTCGGAGATGCAGCCTCTGTTCCCGCGCGCCTCCGCGGCGCTCACCAGCCGCAGTTGCATCTCCTCTCCCCGTTCCACATCCTCGATGATCACCATGGAGCCGATGGTCACCTCGGAGAGGTCGATCTCCTCTTCGCGGATAATGCGCGCGTTGTCCAGTATATGCTCGATCTCCACGATGCGGCCCTGCACGAAGGCCTGCTCGTGCTTGGCGTCATCGTACTCGGAGTTTTCCATGATATCGCCGAAGGAACGTGCCTGCTCCAGGCGCTTGGCGACCTCCCATCGCTTGACGTTCTTCAGGTATTCCAGCTCTTCCTGGAGCTTGCGCATCCCCTGCTCGGTGAGGACGATGTCGTCCTCCCTCTCCTCGCGGTAATCCCCCGCAATACTGGGTTGTAGATCGTCATCAGCCATTTTCATGATCCTCGCTCCGGTGGATTCGCCATGCTCAAAGCAGGCATGGATAACAGAATGGTATTATAGGACAGCCCCGCATGCCAGTCAAAGAAACGACTCTGCCGCGGCCCCCCGTTTGGACGCCCTCATATGCAAAGCCAAGCCGCCGCCATGCCGCGCGTGGGGAGACGCGGCGCGCGGCCGCACCACGGATACGTGCATAAGCCATATACTAGTGCACATAATAGAGACGAGGATTCGCACAGGCATTCGTAGGAGGTCTTCGGCCGAAAGGGGGCGATCTGGGTGCGACTTCCCGCTTCCCGCTCCGGCCGCCTCGCCGTGCCCGTCTCGCTTTTGCTCGTCGCCTGCCTGTTGTTTCCAGGCGCATGCGGGCCGGGGGAGGCAGGCAAGGGCTCTCCGGAAGCGGCGGACGGCGTGGCGGGAGGGATGCGTTTCTGGTTCGGGAGCCTCCACGGCCACACGGAATTCTCGGACGGCGCCGGGACGCCTGCGGAGGCCTATGCCTGGGCGCGCGACACGGTGGGCTTCGATTTCTTCGCGGTGACCGACCACGGCGAGCAGCTTTCCTCCGTGGAATGGGAGGAGACGGGAAAGCAGGCGGACTCCTTCGACAGTCCCGGGAATTTCGTGGCCCTGCGTGGCTTCGAGTGGAGCCATCCCGAGGAGGGTCATGTCATGGTGCTGGGTAGCGAGGACTACACCGGCTGCAAGGCGGAGACGGACCTGCGGTCTCTTTACAGGTGGCTGGACGCCCGCGGCGCGGTGGCTCAGTTCAACCACCCCGGCGACCCGGAGGGATGCTTCGATGGCTTCTCCGCTGCCCCGGACGTCGCGGATGAATTCTGCCTGCTGGAGACCGGGAACAAGGACGAGGGGATCAACGACGGAACCTATTGCCCCTTCTACCAGGCCGCGCTGGACGCGGGGTGGAGGATTGCCCCCGCCGCCAACCAGGACAACCACCGCCTTTCCGCTAACAGCCACCGCACGGTGGTGGTCGCCCCCGTGCTGACCCGGGAAGCCCTTTTCGAAGCCATAAAGGCGCGGCGGGTGTACGCCACCGACGACCCCAACATGCGGGTGACCTTCAGGCTGGGGGAGGAATGGATGGGGTCGGTAGTAAGCGTTTCCTCGCAAACGGTGTCTTTCCTGGTGGAAGTGGATGATGACGAGGACATCGCCTCCCTGGAACTTATCACCGATAAGGGCCGCGTTGCCGCCCGCCTGGACCTGGAGACAGGCGGCGGCGGGCGAGTGGCCTGGAACCCGGAAGTCCCCGTGAGCGGGGACTGTCACTTCTACCTGCGGGTGACGGAGAGGGACGGGAACGGGGACGACGACTCCGGCAAGGAGTTCCAGGCAGCCGTCACCGCCCCCATCTGGCTGCGCACCTGCAATTGAGCGCACCCGTCCCGTGTGCCTCTCCCGCCCGGCGCCAGGCCACCCGAAAAGCCGCGACCCTGCCGCGGGCGGGAACCTCCATCCCGGGCCCGCTTCCCCGGCATCGCGCGTCCTGCGGGGAACCTGCCCGGCAAGGGGGGAGGAACGGGTATAATAGACGCGGCGTGCACGCGGTTTTCCGCGGGTAGTAACGAGCGCGAGGAGGAGCTCCTGGACGCGCTTTTTCGACCCTCGTCGGTGGCGGTGATCGGGGCCTCCGAGAAGCCGGGCAAGGTGGGCAGGGTGGTCCTGGAGAACATCTTGCGCTCAGGTTTCCCGGGCAAGGTCTACCCGGTCAACCCCTCGCACGACGCCGTTTTCGACCTAACCTGCTACCCATCCGTTTCCGCCCTGCCGGAGGCGCCGGACCTGGCGGTGATCATCGTGCCCGCCCCCGCCGTGCGGGAGGTCCTGGAGGAATGCGGATCCAGCGGCGTTAAGGCGGCGGTGATCATCTCCGCCGGCTTCAAGGAATCCGGCAGAGAGGGTTACCGCCGCGAGACGGAGCTGCGCGATACGGCACGCAGGCACGGCATCCGCGTGCTGGGTCCCAACTGCCTGGGGCTGGCCGACACCGCCACCCCCCTCAACGCGACCTTCGCCACCCGGGCTCCCCAGCCGGGCAAGGTGGCCTTCATGTCCCAGTCCGGCGCCCTGTGCACCGCTGTACTCGGCTGGTCGCAGGAGAACCACTTGGGCTTTTCCCGCTTCATCAGCCTGGGCAACAAGATGGACCTGGACGAGAGCGACTTCCTGGAGTCGCTGGAAAAGGACGGTAACACCGCGGTGATAGCCGCCTATCTCGAGGGCGTAAACGACGGCGACAAGTTCCTGCAGGTGGCCGAGAGGGTGAGCCGCAGCAAACCCGTTATCGTTTTCAAGGCGGGCGTCACCGAGGCGGGAGCGCGAGCCGTCTCCTCCCACACCGGCACCCTGGCGGGATCGGAGAACGCCTACACGGCCGCCTTCCGCAGGTGCGGCGCCCTGCGCGCCGAGACGGTGGAGGACCTTTTCCTGCTTGCACGCGGCTTCTCACTCCAGCCGCCGCCCCGCGGGCCGCGCGTCGCGGTGATCACCAACGCGGGAGGTCCCGGGATCATCGCTTCCGACGCCCTGGAACGGAGCGGCCTGGTGCTGGCGTCGCTCGCGGAGGATACCGCCCGGTCATTGCGCGAAGGGCTGCCGGAAGCGGCCAGCGTCTACAACCCCGTGGACGTCCTGGGAGACGCGGGCGCCGAGCGGTATCGACTGGCCTTGAGACACGTGCTGCCCGACCCGGGAAACGATGCCCTCCTGGTCATCCTCACCCCCCAGGCCATGACCGAGATAAGGGAGACCGCCGTCGCCCTCGCCGAAGAGGCGGGGAAGGCCGGGAAAACGGTTTTCGCCGTCTTCATGGGGGGCGACGAGGTCGCGGAAGCGGAGGAGATACTGCGCGGGTCGGGGATCCCCAACTTCCGCTTTCCGGAAGAGGCGGTGAGGACCCTGCGCGGCATGAAGGCATACACGGACTTCCTGTCGCGGCCGCGCCTCACGCGGGTCCGCTTCGCCGTGGACGCGGGCAAGGTGCGCCAGACCTTCGACTCCGTGCGCGCCCAGGGCCGCAAGGAGCTGGTGGAGGTGGAGGCGAGGGAGGTGTTCCAGGCCTACGGATTTCCCGTCGCCCGCACCATTCTGGCCACCAACCTCGAGGAATGCATCCGGGCAGCCCGCGAGATCGCTTACCCGGTGGTCGTGAAAATCGCTTCTCCGCTCATCCTGCACAAGACGGACATCGGGGGGGTGGTGGTGGGCATCGGCAACACCGACGACCTCATCGCCGCCTACGAGAACGTAACCGCCAACGCCCGCAAGTTCGTCCCCGCCGCCTCCATCTGGGGCGTGCTGGTGCAGGAGATGCTCCCGCCCTCCCGCGAGCTCATCCTGGGCATGAGCCGCGACAGCCAGTTCGGGCCCCTGATCATGGCGGGCCTGGGGGGAGTATACGTGGAGGTGTTGAAGGACGTGGCCTTCCGCCTCGCGCCCCTGAGCGAGGAGGAGGCCAGGGAGATGTTGCGGGAGCTGAAGAGTTACTGGCTGCTGCAGGGGGCCCGGGGCGAGAAGCCCGCGGACATCGACGCGGTCATCGAGTGCATGCTGCGCGTCTCCCAACTGGTCACGGACTTTCCGGAGATAATCGAGCTGGACATTAATCCCCTGCGGGTCATGGAGGACGGTAAGGGTTGCCTGGCCGCCGACGCCAGGATCGTCTTGGAGGAGTGATCTCAATGGTTTACATCTACCTGACCTCGCAGCAGGGCCTCGCGGGCCTGCACACCATGTGCATCGGGCTGGGGCTGCGCTTCCAGGCAGACGGACTCAAGGTGGGCTACATGAAGCCCCTGGGCCACCGCTTTCACCAGGAGGAGGGCAAAGTCACCGACGAGGACGCCGCCTTCATGAGGCGGACGTTATCGCTGGAGGAGGACCTGGAGGACATCTGCCCCGTGGTGCTCAGCCCCAAGCTGGTGAACGAGGCCCTCAAGGACGGGCCCCGGGACGTGCTGCCCCGCGTGCGTGAAGCGCTCTCCCGCATCGGCGCCGGCAAGGACCTGGTAATGATTCAGGGAGCCTACAACTCACAGCAGGGATGGATGCTGGGGCTCTCCGCCTTCCAGCTGGCCCCGGCCCTGCAGGCGCGGGTGATACTGGTGGAGCGCTTTAACGACGCTTTCCTGGCGGACAACGTCCTGGCGGCCGGGGATCAGCTGGGCGAGTCCCTGCTGGGAGTGATCTACAACATGGTCCCCGCCAACAGGGATAGTTTCGTGAAGGAAATGCTCGCTCCCTACCTGGAAAGAAATGGCATACCGGTCCTGGGGATCCTTCCCCACGAGCGCCTCCTCACCTCCATAAACATAGGGGACCTCGCCAGGCTCATCGACGGAAAGATACTCTGCGCCGAGGAAGGGGCGGACGCCATGGTGGAGGACGTCGTGGTGGGGGCCATGAGCCAGGAGCACGCCCTCTCCGTCTTCCGCAAGCGCAGCAACTTCTGCGTGGTCACGGGAGGAGACCGCAGCGACATACAGCTCGCGGCCATGGAGGCCAGGGCGCGCTGCATAATCCTCACCGGCAACCTCTACCCCTCGAGCATCGTCCTGGGAAAGGCGGACGAACTGGGCATCCCCGTGATCCTGGTGGCCACGGACACCTTCACCACGGCGGAGCGGGCGGAGATGATCATCCGCAGCGCCCGCACCCACGAGGAGAGCAAGATCGCGAGGCTGCGCGAGCTCATCGAATGCTGCGTCGACCTGCCCCGCCTCTACGGGCTGGCGGGCATCCGTTAAGGCTGCAAGATGGCCGGGCGCCGCTTTCCCCTGCCTGCCCGCGAGAAAACCGCCCGCCCCACGCGGGAACCTTTCATCACGAGGATGGTAGAGCGAGGCGCGCGCGAGGCGCGCGACGCGGACCGCGGGAGGCGCCGGGGGCGGGAGGGAGGCTTCTCAACGGCAACGGCCCTGCTACTGTCCCTCTCGCTCTGTTCCCTGCTCCTCTCGCAGCCTGGATGCGGCCGGCAGGCCGAGCCCCAGACCGCGGAAACGCCGGATGAGACACTTGCTTACCCCGCCTCCGAGTACACCGATTACTGGTCGCACACGGAGCTGCCGGAAATGACCAACGAGGAGAGGATCGACCTGGCGAAGAGCAACCGTGCGCGGGGAGAGCGCTTCGTGGATGAGATCAACGGCAGGGCACGGGAGTTGTCCGGCAAGCTGGAGGATTATATCCGCCGCTGGTTGCGGGGGGAGGCGCCCGCGCGGCTGCCCGAGGAACTGCTCCCCGAGTGCATAGACAACCCCAAGACGAAGGACTGGACCCTGGTGCGCCCCGAGGAGGTGTCCCCCGAGGAGCAATGGCTACTCATCCCCTCGCACGATATAGACCCCGATTTCCGGGAATGCTACATGCTGGGAACCGACCCGCACGTCACCTACGGCAAGCTCATCTTCGTGGCTCCCATCGGCTCGCGCCTGCTGGTCGAGGGCGATTTCCCCCACGCCCGCTTCTTCGAGTTCGAGATACTGCCGCCCCTGGATCCCCGACACCCCGCCTCCGGCACCATGGGGGAAACGCCGGAGGTGCCCCTCGTCGACGTGGACATCGATCCGGACCCGGGGAACGTCAATCCCTTCCGGGTGGGCGCCGACCGCAAGGCCGCCAACCGCCACTACCATGTGTCTTTCGACCTGCAGCTCGGGAACGCGGTTACCCTGAACCCGGAGGCCATGAAAGTCCCCGCCTACCGCGCGCCGGGGAACAGCCGCGTGGGCGGGCCTTTCGGCTTCGCGGGCGCGTGGGGGAACAACGCCTTCACCCCTTCCCTGCTCTGGATGCGCATCTACGCCCCCGACAAGGGCAGCGGTGTACTGGGAGGGGTGCCTCTGCCGCGTGCGACCCTGCAGCTCTCCACGAGCGAGAGGTTCTGGCTGCGCTGCGACTTCTCCCTCGCCGAGGAGCGCAACAACACCAGGGTACCGGCCGGGTACGAGGCGCCGTGCGAGCCCCTCCCCGCACTCGGACCCCAACACGGCTGGTTCAAGATCTTCGGCCTGGTCCAGATCAGGCTGGAGAACCGGCATTACCTCACCACGAGCTCCCGCGACGACCTCTCTCCCGAGGCCTTGCGGGAGAGGATCCGCCTGCTCTTCACGCTGCTCTTCAACCGCGGAGAGAACGCCGATCCGCCCGGGAACTTCGAGGGCTCCGCCACCACCTGCAAGTACAACCATTACCTCACGCGCATGTTCCAGCTGGGCGCGGGCAAAGTCTACGTGCTGACCGGGAAAATGCCAACATTTCCCATGACAAGGAACGGCGAGCCCCATATGTCCGGCGGCGAAGTCCGCTACTGGTCCATCTCCCAGTACGGCCTGGGGGAGGGGGACAGGTACGAGACCGCCGTCAACTACAACTCCCTCATGGACGACGAGATCGTCCTCAACGAAGACGACGAGTACGTCATCGTCTACTCGCGGGCGGAGGACCGCCCCGCGAACGCCACCCCCGAAAACGGCGTCACCTGGTGCGACTGGGGCACGCGCTCACGACAGACCCTCACCATCCGCTGGATGAGCGTCATGCCCGACTGGTACCTGCCGGGGTACACCCCGGACGAGTCCAACCTCCCCTGGGCCGAAACCGCCTGGTCCGGCACCCGCTACGAAGAAAGCCTGGTGGGGCTCAACCAGCCGGGGGCCATGGGCCCCTACCACCCCGTCATCCACTACCTGTCCGTGGAGGAATTCGAGGCCCTGGGCGACCGGGAGCTGCGGCCGCAGGACATCCCCACCTGGAGATGAGAGAGCCGGCCCATGCGATCACGTCCATGCGGTAGGCGCCGGGTTGCGGAGGGCCCGCCGTTCCCGCGAATCATCTAGCGGTCGATGGCCACCAGGAGGGGGTAGGGGTTGACCGCGGGCCCGTGATTGGGGTGCCACTCGAAATGGAGATGGGGACAGCCGCGCGCGTTGCCCGTGTCCCCCACGTAGCCTATGACCTGGCCCGCGCTCACGCGTCCCGAGGCCGCGAAACCCTGCAGGTGCATGTAGTAATAGAGGTGGCCGTTGTCCCCGTGCAGGAAGATGTAGAGGCCCGCGTTGCCGCCGCTCCTCTGCTCCACCGTCCCGCTGGTGATGGCCACGCACGGGGTTCCATAATCCGCCATGATATCGCATCCCTTGTGAGTGCGTCCTACAGAACGGGGTGCTCCCCAGTCGTTGACGAAGCTGTGCGGTCCCGCGACGGGGAAGTAAAGGCCGTTCACCGGGCCGATGTTCCAGTTGACGCTGCCCCCGCCCCTGCTGCCGCCACCGTAGCGCGTGCTGAGCAGCGCCGCCACCTCGCGGTCCAGCCCCGCGATGATGGCCTTCTGCTCGTTGAGCTTGCTCTGGATGGAGGAGCGCTGCCTCTGCAGGCTGCTGCTGTATGCCTGGTATTCCGCCTTGGCGCTCTCCAGCTCCGCCCGGCGCGCGCGGATCTCCGCCATGAGGTTGCGGGCGGCGTCGATGGCCTCGGCATCGTGGCTGCCGATGCGCGACATGTAGTCGTAGGAGTTGATGAAGGTATCGAAATCGTCGCACTCGAGGAGCACGTCCAGGGCGGCCACGTTCCCCTCCTTGTACATGGCCACCACGCGGTCGGAGAGGATACCCTTCCAGCGCTGGTATTCCGCCTCCGCCGCCTCCAGCTGCCGCTGGTTGGCCTGTATCTTGGCTTCCACCGCGGCCAGCTTGGACTGGGTCTGGTTGAGCTCCGAGGTGAGCCGGTTCAGCTCCGCCTGCAGCGCCTTCAGCCTGTTCTCGGCTGCCCTGGCCTGCTCCCTCTTCTCGCTGATGGCGTCCGCGTAAGCCGGAAACGGTGCCCAGCATACGGTGAAGGTAAAGATCAAAGTCGCGGCAAGGGCCGAGCAGAGCGCCTTGGAAAATATTCCCGCTTTACGCCGGGCGATTTTTTCCATAAAACTACCGCCTTCTTTTCCCTCATTATTTTAGAGAAGCATGTGCTCGACGGTCAAATCAGGTGGAGCATATGGCATATTATGGTATCCATAATGTGGATGCTTTCCAGGAAAAAGGAGGGGTTTCACCCTCCGGCCTCAGCGCCCCCGGTCATGCCGCAACGGCGCGACCGGCGTGCCTTCCCTCCACCATGCGGGGACGGCCGGTGAGATCCTTTCCTTTCCTCACCCCCGCATAGCCGGCGCTTTCCAGAAGGGAGCACAGCTCCTCCACCTGGTCCTCCCCGCATTCCATGAGCAGCCGCCCTCCCGGGGAGAGCCAGGAAAGAGACTGTTCCACGAGGCGGGCATGCACCTCCGTGCCCCGCGGACCCGCCACCAGCGCAGCGTGCGGTTCATGTTCCCTGACCTCGGGAGGAAGCGAGGGGAAATCAGACTCGCGCACATAAGGAGGGTTGCTCACCACCAGGTCGACCTTTCCCCGCATCCATCCCGGCAGGGCGAGCAGCAGGTCGCCGAGGTGAAAATCCACCAGGCCTTCCAGGCCCAGGCGGGAGGCGTTCTCGCGCGCCGCCTGCAGCGCCTCCCCGCTGCCGTCCGTGGCGTGGACCACTGCCTCCGGGTGCTCCTTCGCCAGGGAAAGGGCGATGCAGCCCGAACCGGTCCCCACGTCCACCACCAGCGGATGCCCTCCCGCTTCGCGCAGGATCTCCAGCGCCCTCTCCACCAGCGTCTCCGTCTCCGGGCGCGGGATGAGCACCCGACTGTCCACCGCCAGCTCCAGGCGGCGGAAATCGCTGACGCCGGTCACGTACTGGAGGGGCTCACGCTCCGCCCTACGGCGCACGCAGCGGAAGAAAGCCTGCTTCGCGTGGGGTGATATGTCCATCTCGGGGTAGGCATAGAGCTCAGTCCTGCTGCGCCCGGTGCAGTGGGAAAGCATCAGCTCCGCGTTGAGGCGCGGTTTATATATACCATGTTTTTTCAGATATTCCTCGGCCCATTCCAGCAGCCCGGGAACCGGCCGCTGGGAGCCGGAACGCATCGGCACTCCCGGGAACCCCCGCGCCATGGGCTCATTCTCCCCCCGCCGCCTCTGCCAGCCTTTCCGCGCGGTCTGCTGCGGCCAGCGCCTCGATGATCTCGTCCAGGTCGCCGTCGAGCACTTCCTCCAGGCGGTAGAGGGTAAGGCCGATGCGGTGGTCTGAAACGCGGCCCTGCGGGAAATTGTAGGTGCGTATCCTCTCTGAGCGATCGCCGGTTCCGACCTGGGCCCTCCTCTCCTCCGCCTGCTCGCGCTGCTGCCTCTCCTGCTCCAGACGCAGCAGGCGCGCGCGCAGGATGCGCAGGGCTTTCTCGCGGTTCTGCAGCTGGCTCTTCTCGTCCTGGCAAGAGACCACCACCCCGGTTGGGAGGTGGGTGATGCGCACCGCGGAGTCGGTGGTGTTCACCGATTGCCCGCCCGGTCCGGTGGAGCGGAAAACGTCTATGCGCAGGTCCGCGGGGTCCACGTCGACCTCCACCTCCTCCGCCTCCGGCAGGACGGCCACCGTGGCGGTGGAGGTGTGGATGCGGCCCCCAGACTCGGTGACCGGTATGCGCTGCACCCGGTGCACTCCCGACTCGTATTTGAGCCGGCTGTAAACCCCCTTGCCGCGCACCGAGAAGATGATCTCCTTGAAGCCCCCCAGCTCCGAGGGGCTGGAGGAAAGGGTTTCCGCGCTCCATCCTTGACGGTCGGCGTAACGTTGGTACATGCGGTAGAGGTCGCCGGCGAAAAGTCCCGCTTCCTCACCGCCGGCGCCCGCCCGGATCTCCATGATCACGTCCTTCTCGTCCCGCGGGTCGCGCGGCACGAGAAGGAGCCTGATCCTCGCCTCCAGTTCCTCCACGCGTTCCTCCGCCTCGCGGAGGGATTCCCGCAGGAAGGCGAGCATCTCCGGATCGCTCTCCTCGCGCAGAAGCTCGCGGGCTTCCTCCGCCTCCCGCGCAGCTCGCCGGTACTCGCGGAGGTGGGACACGATCTCGCCGAGCTCGGCGTGGGCCTTCGCCAGCTCGGCGTATCTTGCGCGGTCCTGGTAGACGTCCGGCTGTGCCAGCTGCCTCTCCAGTTCCTCGTAATTCTTCTCTATCTCTCGCAGCTTGTCCATGAAGCCCACGGCCTCACTCCGCCTCCTGTTCCCTCCCCCTCTCCCTCTCCAGGAGCGCCCCCAGCGCCGCGAGGGCTACCTCCACCTGTTCCCGGTCCGGACGCCGCGTGGTCAGCCTCTGCAGGGCCAACCCCGGCGCCATCAGGGCGGAAACCCAGGGGGAGCGGCTTTTCTCCGCATATTTCATTATCTCATAAGAGACCCCCGCCACCAGCGGTATGACCGCCACCCTCTCCAGGACGCGCAACCACAGCGCCGGCTTTCCCAGGAACGAGTAGACCAGCACGGTGAGCATCAGGACCAGCAGGATGAAGGCCGTTCCGCAGCGCAGGTGGTCGGTCCCCTCGCGCAGGGCCCTCTCCGGCTCCAAGGGGTACCCGTTTTCCAGGAGATGGATGGACTGGTGCTCCGCGCCATGGTACTGGAAGACACGGCGCATCTCCCGCGAGAGCGAGACCAGGAGCAGATAAGCGATGAAAAAGGCCACGCGCATGCCGCCCTCTACCAGGTTCCATACCCAGACCGGGCTGTCTTCGCCCAGCATGCGGGGGGCGAGCCAGGTGGGAAGGGCGATGAAAAGCCCCACCGCGACGGCCGCGGCCAGCAGAAAGGAAAAGGCCTTGCTCCACCATCCCAAGGCCTTGCCTCCCTCCTCGCTCTCCAGCGCGAGGTCCGCGGAAAGGGAAAGGGCCCGCCATCCCAGGACCAGGCTCTCCGCCAGCACGAAAATGCCGCGCAGAAAGGGCCTGTCCCAGGAGGGATGGCGCACCAGGAAGGAGCGCAGCGCTTCCACCTGGGAATAAATGGTCCCGTCGGGCTTGCGCACCGCGAGCGACCAGAACCTCCTGCCGCGCATCATCACTCCCTCAACGAGGGCCTGGCCTCCGATGCGAGCGTCCTCCTCCGCGGAAAATGCAAGGGAAGAAAAGCATTCGCGGGGTCTCATGTATTTCCCCTTATCGACCTGGGGTCCACCGCCTGGAGGAAAGTCTTCCCATCTTGCTCGAGCGTCCCGCCGGCCACAAGCGCCCGCCTGCCGCGGCGTGACGGCAAGCTCCTCATCGCCGCCGGGCGCAGGCTCCGGCACTGACCGGGCTTATTTCTCCGCCTTCTCCTGGCCCTTCTTGCGCCGCTGGGGTCTCGCTTTTCCGTAACGCCGCTCGAAACGCTCCACCCGGCCGCCGGTGTCCACCAGCTTCTGTTTGCCCGAATAGAAGGGGTGGCATTGCGAACATATCTCCACCCGCAGCACCGGTTTCGTGGACCGTGTCTGAAAGGTGTTGCCGCAGGAACAGGTTACCGTGGCCTCCACGTAATCCGGGTGAATCCCTTTCTTCATCTACTCGAACCTCCGTCCTTCCTCGATAACCAGATAAGTATAGCAACACGCCCCATCCTTGAACAGGCCGCAGCCTTAGGGAGAACCCGGGAGGTCGCTGCTACCAGCGGGGCGGAGTGTGCCCCGATCTTGCCGCTGGTAACGCAGACGCGAGATCGCGCCCTTGCGGAAGGGTGCCCCGTTTCCGGCGCCCGCCCGAGGGCGCCGGATTTCACGAGAGGGGCGACCTGGCTATCTCGTTCAGGAACTCCTGGTTGTTCTTGGTGCTGCGTATCTTGTCTATGAGCAGCTCGATAGCCGCGCTGGGATCGAGGGCATGGAGCACGCGACGGAGTTTCCAGACCACCTGTGCCTCATCCGGCTCCATGATCAACTCTTCCTTGCGGGTCCCGGACTTGTCGATCTCTATAGCCGGGAAGATGCGCTTGTCCGCCAACTTGCGGTCCAGGTGCAGCTCCATGTTGCCGGTTCCCTTGAACTCCTCGAAGATGACCTCATCCATGCGTGACCCGGTCTCCACCAGCGCGGTGGCGATGATGGTGAGGCTGCCCCCGTCCTCGATGTTCCGCGCCGCGCCGAAGAAGCGCTTGGGCGGGTAGAGGGCGGTGGAATCCACCCCTCCGGAGAGGATACGCCCGCTAGTCGGCGTGGCCAGGTTATAGGCCCTTGCCAGGCGGGTGATACTGTCCAGGAGAATGACCACATCGTGGTTGTGTTCCACCAGGCGCTTGGCCCTTTCCAGCACCAGCTCCGCAACCTGTATGTGGTTGTCGGAGGGTTGGTCGAAGGTAGAGCTGATCACCTCGCCCTTCACCGACCGCTCCATGTCAGTGACCTCCTCGGGACGTTCGTCCACCAGGAGGACGATGAGCTTGACCTCCGGGTTGTTGAAGGTGATGCTGTTGGCGATCTGCTTGAGTATGGTGGTCTTTCCCGCCTTGGGCGGGGAGACGATCAGCCCCCTCTGGCCCTTGCCGATGGGCGCGATGAGGTCGATGATGCGAGGCGCCGTGACCTCGTCCGGCGTCTCCAGGCGCAACCTCTGCAACGGGAAGAGGGGAGTCAGTTGCTCGAACTGCTTACGCTCGCGGCAGACCTCGGGGTTGTCCCCGTTCACCTTCTCGATGCGCAGCAGGGCGTTGTATTTCTCGCTGTCCTTGGGAGGGCGCACCTGCCCCTGGATCTCGTCGCCCCGCTTGAGGTGGAAACGACGTATCTGGGAAAGGGATACGTATATGTCCTCCTCGCTCGGTAGGTAACCGCGTGTGCGCAGGAAGCCGTAGCCCTCGGGAAGGATGTCCAGGATCCCGTTGCGGATGAAGAGCCCTTCTTCCTCCACCCTGCGGCTGAGGATGCTCTCGATGAGCTCCTGCTTGCGCATGCCGGTGATGCCGGTCAGGCCCATCTCACGGGCAATGCCCTGCAGGTCCACCAGGAGCATGGATTCCAGCTTGGCTCTGTCCATTGTCTGTTCCAATTCTTCACCTCCTTTCCATAATTTTCCTGATAATTCCCTTGTATTCTTCACAGGTCCTTGATTTTTTCATAATCCTGCAGGAACCTCTTGATCCCTATGTCCGTCAGGGGGTGTTTCGTCATCGCCACCATCACCTCGTAGGGAATGGTGGCTATGTGCGCGCCGGCGCGCGCCGCCTGCACCACGTGCATGGGGTGCCGCAGGCTGGCCGCGATGACCTGGGTGGTTATGCCGTAGGTGTCGAAGATGTCCACTATCTCCTCCACGACGGCCATGCCGCTGTTGCCGATGTCGTCGAGGCGGCCGACGAAGGGGCTGACGAAGGTGGCTCCGGCCGCGGCGGCCAGCAGCGCCTGGTTTGCGGAGAACACCAGGGTGACATTGGTCTTGATCCCCTCGCGCGCCAGGCGGCTCACCGCGGCCAGGCCCTGCGGGGTCATGGTTATCTTGACGTTGATGTTATCCGCGATGGCGGCCAGCTCCCGTGCCTCCCGCACCATCCCCTCGGCGTCCATGCTGATGGCCTCGGCGCTGACGGGTCCGGATACGATCTCCGCGATCTCCCGCAGGCATTCCCGCATGCCGCGACCCTCCTTGGAAACCAGCGAGGGATTGGTGGTCACGCCGGAGAGCACGCCCCACTCGTTTATCTCCCTGATATGTTCCACGTTGGCGGTGTCCAGGAAAAGCTTCATCGGTTACCTCCGCACGATCCCTTTCCGCATACTCCGCTACATCTCCCGTACCCCTGCGACGATGTCTCCTTTACCCTTCCTCGTATCCCCATCCTGGCAGCGCGGGTCAGATGAACTGCGCCGCCTCCTCCAGGAGCCTCTCTTTGCTGGCCATCTTGTAGGCGGTATTGATGATGTAATCCACCACCTCCGAAACGGTGGAGTCAAGATCCACGCACTCCACCGCCTTCACCCCCGTCAGCTCGGCCATCTGCACTATGTAATCCTGTATCTTGCGTATGTTGTCGAAGTGGCGTACGTACCTCTGGAAAGGCCTGGTGCCCTGCGTCTGCACCTCCCGGATGTAGAAATGACCGTAATGGAGCGACTCGTCCGTGACCTTGATCACCAGGGGAACGATGAAGGCGTCGGGGAACTGCTCGGGGGCGATAAAGCCCGGCACGATATGCGCCCCCTCGATGATGATGTGGGTGCCCTCGTTGAGCGCCCTCTTGATGATCGCCCGCACCCCCACCAGCACCGAAAGGCTCTGCTCCCGGAAGCCCGCCACCACGGGGTCGACGTGAGGGGGCAGGGGATGGATGAGGGCGGCTTCCGCGTCGAAGGAGGAGGTGTGGATGGTGGGCATGAGCTCGCACGAGAAGAACGCCCGCATGACCTCGCGGATGGCGTCGGTGGAGACGATGCGCACGATGCTCAACCGGTTGGCCAGCATGGTGGCGATGGTGGATTTTCCCACCCCGGTGGAGCCGCCCATGAGCACCACCAAAGGCTTGTTCAGGCTGCTGAAGCTCACGTAGCGGCGGTAGTTGTCCGCGTATTTCTCACCAATCTTTTCCAGGAGGACCTGGTAGGTTATCCTGCGCAGCTCCTTCGTCTGGATCTCCAGCTTTCCCTCCCCGATCAGGTATTCCTCGATGTCCGAGGCCACGTAATGCGCCGGACCCGGCGGCAGGCCGGAGGCCATGATGGCGTTCGCCGTGAGCCCCTTGGAGAAGGGCACGCGGTGATATTCCTCGTCTATGATGGTTATTCTCTTGTTCTTCCTATCCTCTTCCTTCTTCATCTTTCCTCCACCGCCTTCTTCCACATGATGCGGAAAAAGTTGTCCAGCTCCCCTTCCCCGCCCACGGGTACCGGCAGGTTGTGAAAGTAGACCATCTCCTTGCCCCTCTCGCGGGCGAACCTCGCCACCACCTCAACCGCCGCAGCCTTTAGCTCGCTGAGCAGGACCTCCGCATCCCCGGCCTCTTCCAGGTCCCGCCGCAGAGCCTTCCTCTCCGCCAGTTGAGTACTTGCGCCCACCAGCCTGCAGCCCGTCTTTTCCTCCAGATACCTGCGCATGATCCCCGCCGCTGCCTCGGGCGCCGTCATGACAAGAAATACTTTCCTGCCGCTGATGGGTTTCAAAGGATGAGGCCTGAAAACCGTCTCGACAACGATGATGTCGTTTTTTATCCGTTTTATCCTTTCGCGCAGCTCCTTTATTTTGTGGGGTGAAGCGAAAGGTTCTTCGCACATTGTAATGACAACCCCATCGGAAATCAAGAGGCGGTAGGGGCCCAGGTAACCTAACGCCTCCTCGAGGTCCTGCGCGGCGCTGATCACGCATATGGTGGCCCCGGTGGCCACCGGGGGTATGCTGGAACCGCTACCCTCCACTACCACCACATCGCCGGGCAGGGTCTCCGCCAGGCGCACGGCTTCCGCGCAGTTGGTGACGAACGGCTGCCCCGCCATGCCTCCCCCACAGCGGCGGGACCCTACCGTGACCAGGCCGGATACCAGCGCGTCCTCGTAGTGGTCGGATGCGGCATGCAGCCCCTTCTCCAGCTCCCCCAGCAGGAAGGCCTCGTCCACCTTCCCGGTGACCAGGTAGGGCTCGGCCGGGCCTCCCCTCCCCATGGCCACCACCACCGGGTCATGTCCTTCCGCCTTGAGGAAACGCGCCATCTCCGCGGAAATGGCCGTCTTGCCGCACCTTTTCCCGGTCCCGATCACGGCGCACGACGGCCTCTTGAGTATCCGCTCTCGCAGCGGAGAGGTGAAGGTGAAGTCCGCGCCGCGGTAGGTTATCCCCAGCGCCAGCGACGTCGCCGCCAGGCTCATCCTCAGCCCCGGCCCTAGCACCGGGAGGTCGCTCAGGTCGACCACCACCCCCGGTTTCAGCCTGCGCAGGGCGCTTGCAAGGTCCTTCACCGGGTCCTCCGCCACCACCAACTCCCATTCGGGCGAGCGCAGTTGCGATAGGTCCTCCAGCTTCTCCGTCCCGCCCAGGAAGAAAAGGCCTACCGGCAGCATGCGGTCCCTTTCCGCCAACGTGCGTATTGCAGCCAGCACCGTGGCGGGATGATGTTCGCCGTCCACGAGGAAAACCGCCTTCGCGCGTTCAGCCGCCATGTATCACTTCCAGTCTCACGTTCTTGCCGGGGAGTGCTTGAGGGAGTCGATCAGATGTCGGTTCCGATTATCTCGCGTACAACTCCGGAAATCTCCCTCTGGGTGTCGGTGACCCCCGCACCGAACTGCGCGATGATATCCCGGCCGCCGAAGGGATACTTACGAAAAACCTTCACCGCGTCCTCGCAGATCTCGATGACGTTGTAGCACGGCTTCGTGTGACCGCGTAAGCGCAGCGAGGATATGGTCCCCGCGTTCACTATGTACATGTCCTCCAGCCTCCACACGTAGGGCACGTGCTTGTGGCCGGTGAGCACCAGGTCCACGCCGGAATAGGTGAGCAACTCCAGGATGTCGCCTGCGTCGTACACGATGTTCCTTTCCCTGCCGGTACCGGGAACCGGCAGCAGGTGATGGTGAAGGGCGAATATCTTGAAACCCTCCGCGGAATGGAAACTATCGACAATCCATCCATACTTTTCCCTGCCTATCTTGCCGTCGTCGAGGTCGGGCTCGCTGGAATCCACGCCCATGATGAAGACTCCTTGGTATTCCAGGCAGCGGAAGAGCGGGCCGAAAAGCTCCTGGAAGTGAAGGTAGCCCACGTTGCGGGAATCGTGGTTGCCGGGCACGATGACGATGCGCTCGCACATCAGGCTGTCGAGGTAGGACTTGGCGGTCAGGTACTCCTGGCGAAAACCTTCGTTGGTCAGATCGCCGGTGACCACCACGATATCCGGATTCAACTCGTTGAGCTCGAGGATGGTCCGGTTCATCAGGTTTGCCACGAAATGGTAGGATCCGATGTGAAAATCGGAAATATGCGCCACCACTAACGGCGATTTCTTTACCGGATAGGTTCTGGATGACAATTCCAACACTCTCCCTGCGGGAATTTTCCGCATGAACGCGGCATAAAGAGCTTCGGACAATCCCAGGTCTTTCTTTAGTCCTGTTCTCCTTCAAGTGCGTGCAACCATGGCGCCAAACCTCCGCGGACACCCGGTGTCGACACCCGGGGTCAGGCCTCAGATATTGCCTTTGACATAAATGCACCCACGCTCTAAGGAGAAGGGCTTTCATCGGCTGCTCACAATATATTTATAGCACAAGGCGGTCTCATGGCGCACCGTCTTCCCGCCCCGCCAATATATCCAGCAACTTCCAGGCCGGTATGGCCTGGAACCTTCCCTCCGCCGCCGCCTTTTCGCTGAACGACTTCACGGCATCCGGTTTCATGCCCGGGGAATAGATGGCGAAGGGGACGGGGTCGTGAACATGGGTGCGCACCTCGAGGGGAGTACGGTGGTCGGGCGCCAGCAGGATGCACAGCCTATCGCTCAACTGCACGGTGGCGTCGAGGACGGCTCCTATGATATGCCTGTCGAAGCGCTCCAGGGCCTCCACCTTGGCTTCCCAGTTGCCCTCATGGCCGGCTTCGTCCGGCGCCTCCACGTGCACGTACACAAGGTCCAACCGGCGCAGGGAATCCACGGCGTAAGCGCCTTTGGCCCGGTAATCGGTGTCGTAATAACCGGTAGCCCCGGGTACCTCCACCACCTCCATCCCCGCCAAGAGCCCCATCCCCTTGACCAGGTCGACGGCGGTGATCACCGCCCCCGTGAGCCCGTACTTCTCGCGCAGGGTGGGGAGTTGCGGCGCCTTACCCTGCCCCCAGGGCCAGATCATGTTCGCCGGCATCATGCCCCTTGCCTCACGCGAGCGGTTGACCTCGTGATCGCAAAGCAGGCGGTGCGAGAGGCGCATCAAGGCCCGCAGCCTCTCCTCTCCAGGGCCCTCGGGAAGGACCTCCTCGATCTCACGGCCCACCACATCATGGGGAGGTACGCAGCGGCTCTCGAGGTAGTGCAGTCCCCGCAGCACCAAGAGGTGCCGGTAACCGACACCGGGGTGAAAACAGGTATGGTTATCGCCCAGCTTCTCCTGGAGGAAGAGGATGAGTTTCCTCGCCTCCTCGCTGGGGATATGTCCCGCGCTGTAATCCTCCAGGCGCCCATCGCGTGCGGTGACCAGGTTGCAGCGGAAGGCCACCTCTTCCGGTGAGAGCCTGACCCCCATGCTGGCGGCCTCCAGGGGACCGCGCCCGCAGTAATAGCGGCGCGGATCGTAGCCGAGCAGGGAGAAGTTGGCCACGTCGCTGCCCGCGGGCATATCCTCGGGCACGGTAAGCGCCGTCCCGCAGATGCCGTTTTCCGCCACGAAATCCATGTTCGGCGTGTTGGCAGCTTCCAGCGGGGTCATGCCGCCGTGCCTTTCCACCGGGCGGTCGGCGGCCCCGTCCGGTACCAGGATCGCGAATTTCATCTCCCGCCTCCCTCCTACCGGAAGCCGAGCCTCTCGAGGACGGCTTCCATGTCCGGCGGCGCTGGCGCCGGCTCCTCCACGCAACCCACCGCCAGGTCGGGGTCCTTGAGCCCGTGGCCGGTGAGCACGCAGACCACCAGCGACCCCGCCGGCAGCTCACCGCAGCGGAAAAGCTTGTACAGCCCAGCCACGGAAGCGGCGGACGCCGGTTCCACGAAAATGCCTTCCCTCTCGGCCAACAGGCGGTAGGCTTCCAGTATCTCCCGGTCGGAAACCATGTCGATGGCCCCTCCCGATTCCTCGGCCGCCGCCACCGCCTGTTTCCAGCTCGCGGGGTTGCCGATGCGGATAGCGGTGGCCATGGTTTCCGGCTTCTCCACCACGTGCCCGCGCACTATGGGCGCCGCGCCCTCGGCCTGCCATCCCATCATACGCGGCAGATTCTCTATCTTTCCCGCCTCGCGGTATTCCAGGTAACCCTTCCAGTAGGCGGTGATGTTGCCCGCGTTTCCGACCGGTATAAAATGGTATTCCGGCGCGCGGCCCAGCACGTCGCATATCTCGAAGGCACCCGTCTTCTGCCCCTCTATGCGGTGGGGATTGAGGGAGTTCGCCAGGACCACCGGGTAATCATCCGCAATGCGGCGCACCAGGTGCAGTGCCTGGTCGAAGTTCCCTTCCAGGGCGACCACCCTGGCACCGTGGATGAGCGCCTGCGCCAGCTTGCCCAGGGCGATGGCCTGGCGGGGGATGATAACGGCGCATTCCAACCCCGCCCGGGCCGCGTACGCCGCGGCGGACGCGCTGGTGTTGCCGGTGGAGGCGCAGATGACCATGCGGGCCCCTTCCTCCAGGGCCTTGGAGACGGCGACCGTCATGCCGCGATCCTTGAAAGACCCGGTGGGGTTCAGGCCCTCGTGCTTGAGAAAAACGCTGGCATCCAGTTGGCGGCTTATGTACCCCGCTTCCACCAGCGGGGTGCCGCCCTCCAGGAGAGTCACCACAGGCGTCCGCTCGCTCACCGGCAGAAAATCCCGGTAGGCCTCGATCACACCGCGCCACTCACCGCGCAAATCATCACCCCCACGGTTTAAAACGGCTCCTCCGACCCGCAGCCCGTCCGCCGCCTTCACGGGAGGCCGTGGATCCAGCTTACGCCCGCTTGCCCACGACCGGCGCCGCCCTATGGCGCCGCCGCCGGCGAAGCGCCCCTTGCCCGTCACCCTGTGGAAGGAAGGGCGCGGAGCCTAATCCTCCTCGGGATCCTCGACCCTGATCAGGCTGACGACGCGGTTTACCTCCTCCAGCCCCTGCAGTCCCCGTACCGTGGCCTGGAGATTCTCCTCCTTCACGGTGTGAGTGATCAGCACGATACGCGCTTCACGCCCCATGCCGTGCTGGATCACCGACTTTATGCTCACCCTGTTGCTCCCGAAGACGCCGGCGATCCTGGCCAGCACACCGGGGCGGTCGGGCACGTCCAAGATCATGAAGTAGCGGGAGAAGACATCCTGGATTCCTTTCACGGGTTTCTGGAAAAAACAGGTGCATCCCACCAGTCGCCCCCCACTGAGTATGTTGCGGGAAATGGCTATGACGTCGCCCACCACCGCGCTCGCCGCCGGCAGCGACCCCGCTCCCTTGCCGTAGAACATCAACTCCCCCACCGCGTCCCCGGAAACGAAAATGGCGTTGTTCTCATCGCGCACCGAGGCCAGGGGATGGTGGGAGGGGATCATGGTAGGGTGCACGCGCACGCTGATCCCGTCCTCCTCGTCCTTGGCTATGGAAAGGAGCTTGATGACGTAGCCCATCTCGTGGGCGAAGGAGATGTCGGCGGGCGTCACGCGGGTTATGCCCTCGGCGAAGACATCCCCCTGGGTAACGCGGGAATTGAAGGCCATGGAGGCAAGGATGGCCAGCTTGGCAGCCGCGTCCTTGCCCTCCACGTCGTAGGCGGGATCAGCCTCCGCGTACCCCATAGCCTGCGCCTTGGACAATGCCTCCTCGAAATCCAGCCCCTCCTCGCTCATGCGGGTAAGGATGTAGTTGGTGGTGCCGTTGATGACCCCCAGCACCTGGTTGACGGTGTTCCCCGCCAGGCACTGCTTGAGCGGCATGAGGATGGGGATGCCGCCCCCCACCGCCGCCTCGTAAGCCAGGTCCACGCCACTCTCCTCGGCGGCGCGCAGCAGCTCTCCCCCATGTGTGCTCATGAGCTCCTTGTTGGCACATACCACGTGCTTTCCTCGGGAAATGGCCTCGAGGATGAAGGTGCGCGCCGGCTCGATGCCTCCCATCACCTCCACCAGTATGTCCACCTCCGGGTCCCGGACAACCTCCATGGCGTCGGTAGTGAGCATGTCTTCCGGCACCTCCACGTAGCGGGGATCGCCCAGGTCCCTGACCGCTATGCTCTTGACGCTTATCTCGCTGCCCACGCGCCGAGAAATGAGGTCAGCGTTCTCCCGCAGGATGCGCACCACACCGGAACCCACGGTCCCGCACCCGATCTGCCCCACGACTACCTTCTCTCTCTTCACGGCCATATCTCCTTCCGGGCTTCCCGCCGCGCCGTTCAATGATTATTCTACCAGGACTGAAAACGTCCCTGCAGCATGGCGGAAAAATCTCGCCTCCGCCGCGGGCGGGAGCGGGGCATGGCGTGCGGCATGCTGCACCGTTGCGGGCGGGAGCGTGGTGAAAGTAATATAATCCTCTTATGAAACTCAAGGGACCGGTGCTGCAGGTGGCCCTGGATTTCGTGGACCTGGAAAGGGCCATCAAGGTGGCGGAGGAGGCGGTCGAAGGCGGCGCGGACTGGCTGGAGGCCGGCACTCCCCTCATCAAGAGCGAGGGGTTGAACGCCGTCCGCGCCTTGCGTGAACGCTTTCCCCACCACGTGATCATCGCCGACATGAAGACCATGGATGCCGGCCGCGCGGAGGTGGAGGCGGCGGCCAAAGCCGGCGCCAACATCATCGACGTCCTGGGAGCGGCCTCCGACGCCACGGTCAAGGAATGCGTGGAAGCGGCCAACAACTACGGCGCGGAGGTCGTGGTGGACCTCATCGAGGTCGGCGACCCGGTGGACCGGGCGCGGGCGGCGGAGGCGGCGGGAGCCCATTACATCGCGGTGCACACGGCCATAGACATGCAGATGCGCGGCCTGGACCCCTTCGAGAGGCTGAGGCTGGTGGCCAACTCGGTGGAGGTCCCGGTGGCGGTGGCGGGGGGCATAAACTCGGAGACGGCGGCCAGGGCGGTGGAGAGCGGGGCGGACATCGTTATCGTGGGGGGCGCCATCATCAAGAGCAAGGACGCCCGGGCAGCGACCGAGGAGATCAAGCGCGCCATGCTCACCGGTCAGGCCGTGAAGACAGAGCTGTACAAGCGGGTAAGCCTGGAAAACGTGCGTGAGATCCTCATGAAGGTCTCCACCCCCAACATATCCGACGCCATGCACCGCACCGGGGAGCTGCAGGGCATCCTTCCCGTCAGCCCCGGGATGAAGATGGCCGGGCCGGCGGTCACCGTGCGCACCTACCCCGGCGACTGGGCCAAGCCGGTGGAGGCAATCGACGTGGCCGAGGAAGGGGAGGTCATCGTCATCGACGCCGGCGGGGTGGGACCGGCCCTGTGGGGAGAGCTGGCCACCCACAGCGCCATACAGAAGAAGCTGGCCGGGGTGGTCATCGACGGCGCCATCCGGGACACGGTGGAGATACGCAGCCTCAACTTTCCCTCCTTCGCCCGCCTAATCACTCCCACTGCAGGAGAGCCCAAAGGATTCGGTGAGATCAACGTGCCGGTGACGGTGGGGGGGAGGAAGGTATTCCCCGGTGACTGGCTGGTGGGGGACGACGACGGCGTGGTGGTCATCCCCCGCGACAAGGTGGTGGAGATGGCCAACCGCGCCATGGATGTCCTGGAAAAGGAAAACCGGCTGCGGGGAGAAATACAGGCGGGGTCAACGCTATCCCAGGTCGCCTACCTCGAGAAGTGGGAGAAGCGGAAGTGACGCCGCCGCGTCCAGCCCGCAATGCGTTCTTTCGAAATCAAAAGATGGGGGAAACCTCACCCGCGAGGTTTCCCCGCAATATGATCTCTCTCAACGCGGAACGGCTGGCTCCGCACAGTGACGCTCTCGGCACAAGCAGCATCAACAAAGCGGGGCGTTAGGCTATTATCAGCCGCCGATCTTGCCGATGGTGATAGTGACCTCGCCGTCTTCCTCGGTGATGTTCACCGTGGTGACGTTCTCCTCATCGCCGATTATCCAAGCGGCGCTCTTCGTCCCACCCTCGCTGCTGGTGTAAGTGGGAGCCCCCAGCTCATTCGCGTACCAATCCACGACCTCGTCGAAGTCGTCTTCCGTGGTCCACTCTCCTCCCGCGTAGACGGTGGTCTCACCCTCGCTTGTCGCACTGGCCGTTCCACCGCTTCCGGCCACGTAGTCGGCGTCGGGATAGATGGGAACCCCGAGTTCCCTTTCGGTGGGCTCTTCCTCGCCGCTCTCGTAGGTCGTCTCGCCCTCCTCGGTCTCGACGGTCACCTTGCCGCCGTCCTCCTGGACCTCTACCTCTTCCCCACCCGGGAGCTTGACGGTGGTCTCCTTCTTGCCGCATCCGCTCAAGGCGACCAGCCCCACGAAGAGCCCGAGGATCAAGGAAATCACCAACAGTATTTTCATTACTACTCTCCCTTCCGTCTTTCTCCGCCTCTTGTACCCCCGGGCTTTCAGCTCCTCGGCGCGGACCCTGGGATATCTATTAATTGAATCAATTCTCGCACCTGCGAAATAATTTGTCCATCAACCAGGACCCGCGCACGTAGATGGAACATACCTCAACAATATGAAGATAGGTCTTTTAGGGGCCCGTGTTGAAAGAAGGTGCGCCCTGCGGATGGGTCACGAGATGCCCTGTGCCAACACATATTTCAGCAATGCAAGGTTTGATTCATGACGGTGCCCGGATGAGCAATCGTGGTGCGACTGCGTACGGCCGGATCAATCCTCTTCACGGTGACGGCG
>CAKZMC010000122.1 GCA_937128055.1 uncultured Actinomycetes bacterium
CGGTGTTCTCGATGGTGATCTCCCCGGACACGTTGAAGCCGCTGTCCTCGTAGCCCCCGTAGATCACGTCCACCGTCCAGGTGGCGGTCTCGTCGCCGCTGCCGTCCACGTAGAGCCAGATCTTGGGCGACCCGTCCTCTGTCCAGCCGTCTTCCGTTTCTACTTTCTTGGCGATGTCCCATGAGTGCGTCCTGGTATAGGAGGTCTCGACGGTCTTGCTGACGGTCAGCTCTTCCTTGAGAATCGGATCGCACCAGTCGGAGATGACGAGCTGCGGGTTGTTGCCCAGTTTTCCTTTGTAGTACAAGGTCGCGGTTAGAGTTTGGACATCGAAATAGGGAGTGAAGAAATGAAGCGTGCCGCCGGGACTTGCATATATCCCGTAGGTGCCGGACCCGGAACCGCCGAGCACCAGCTCGGCCTCAGTTACATCTCCTGCTTGGGTAACCACCCAGTGTATCCAGCCGTCCGCCGTACGCGGGCCTTGGCCGACCAATTCGGGTTTTTTCGAGTCCTTGCCCTGGCCAGTCCATGTGATCGAGCCGTCCCAGTAGCCCGCCGACGCCACCGCCGGCGCGACCATGGCGATGGCGAGCACGGCGAGCAAGGCGGCTATCAATACCTTTCTCATGTCAACCTCCTTATTTGAACCTGACACCGTAGGCCTGGCATGTTTCGCTTCCCCAGTGCCCCGTGCCGCGAACGGGCACGGGTTTTCGTTTGCCTAAATCCCCCTTTGGTCTCCTTCCCAGGACCACCTCCTTTCGCGTTCGGCACTTGCGCCACACAAAACCTCTGAGCGTACTGCACTTGCCCTAAAGCGGGTGGCGCTGGGGCGAAAGGGAACACGGGCACAGAACGCGCGCACGGGCACCGTGGTTTCCGCGGGAGGTTCCGGGATATCCGCGCCGAGTGAGTTCCGGCCCCCACCGGCTTCGCCGCCGGTCATTCCGCTTTAGTCTCGCCCTGTTCTCTTTTCCGTCCCAACGCCCCTATAAGAAAACCCGACCATCCACGATGATCGGGCCGGTTTCACCATTCGCTCCCCGCGGCACCGGTGACCACTCTATCGGCCGCGGCTCACAGCTTCCCGCTCGGATATCTCACGCGGACCCTATTTTGATGCGCTCCGTTTTCGCCGATCGCCTATCCACAACCCTGTGATTCTTATACCCAAATTATACCCAAAAAGCAAATATAATAACACGGGTGATCTTATGCGCCATGGGCCTGTTTGCCTGCCAGGGCCTGTCACGATTCTGCAGGGGCTTGAAAGGTACCTGCGCTTCGGCGGGATGTCGGAGGTGGTATTGAGATGCGGGTGAAGGTCAGGGAACGGGCGGCCGCCGCGCTCGCGCTACTGCTGCTGGCCGCGGCGGCGGCGGGCGGGTGCGCCCGCGCTTCCCGGGATTCACGAAACGGCGGCGGCGGCGCCCCGGGCGCCCTCACCCTGGAGCAGAAGGTGGGGCAGCTCCTCCTGGTGGGCTTCGAGGGCACGGAGGTGACCCCGGAGATCGAGCGCCTTTTCCGGGAGGTGCACCCCGGCGGCGTGATCCTCTTCGGCAGGAACATCACCGGCGAGAGCCAGCTCAAGGAGTTCGTTGCGCGCCTGCAGGGACTCTCCCGCGCCGACAGCGGCCTGCCGCTCTTCATCGCCGTGGACCAGGAGGGCGGGGAGGTCACGCGGCTGGGGTGGCTCGGGGACAGTGTCTCGCAGGCGCAGGTCAAAGACCCGGGCCAGGCTTACCGGTTGGCCCTCGCCAGGTCGCAGGGCCTCGCGGCGGCGGGGATCAATCTCAACCTGGCCCCGGTGCTGGACATGGGAGTGCAGGGAGATTTCCTCACCCGCTACCACCGCACCTTCAGCGGTAGCCCGGAGAAGGTGGGAGAGCTGGCAAAAAGTGCCATCCAGGGCCACAGGGACGGCGGCCTCATCACCATCGTCAAACACTTCCCGGGATACGGCGGCATCACCTACGATCCCGAGAACGACAGGCTCGCCGCGGTATCCTCCCTCCCCGAGTACTCGCAGTTCCGGGTGGCCGCCGAGGCAAGGCCGGATTTCGTGATGACCGCCAACGTCATCTACCGGGAGCTGGACCCGGAACTGCCCTTCACCCTCTCCCCCGCGTGTATCGCTCTCCTCAGGGAGGAGGTGGAAGGCGACTACCTGGTCATGAGCGACGACCTCGCCAGCAAGGTGCTCAAGGAGTCCTACGGCCTCGGGAACACGGCGGTCCGCGCCTGCAGGGCGGGCGTGGACATGTTGCTGGTCTCCGGTTATGAAAAAGGCGACGTGGAAGCCGCCTTCAACGCCCTGCTGGAGGCGGTGCGGTCCGGCGATATCGCCTCCGGCGAGCTGGACGCGCGCGTGGGTGGCATCCTGCGGCTGAAGCGTGGTCTCAAGTGAAGACGCAAGAACGTCACCAGAAGTACCCGGCTGATCGCCATTAAGGGGGAAGGGTATGGACGAGGAACACGTCAGCGAGGAGACGATAAGCGAGTTCCTCGCAGCTGGGGTCTACGCGGTGGTGGGGGTCTCGACCAACGAAGAGAAGTACGGCTACAGGGTCTACCGGGACCTCCAGGAGGGCGGTTACAGGGTCTATCCCGTGAACCCGCTCTACGGGGATATCTTCGGGGAGAGGTGCTACCCGGACCTCGCCTCCCTGCCGGAGAAGCCCGACGTGGTGGAGTTCGTCTGCCCCCCGGAGGTGACGGAAACCATGGTGCGGGAGTTGCCACCCCTGGGGATAGACAAGGCGTGGATGCAGCCGGGGGCCGAGTCGCCC
>CAKZMC010000123.1 GCA_937128055.1 uncultured Actinomycetes bacterium
GCGACCGACCCCATAGTTCTCCGGGCAAGTTAGGTGGAGATCCCCCCTTCTTCCGGCCCGGAGCCTTGGGGTAACGGGCTCGCTCGGCGCCACCTGCCTCGCTTAAAAGGAAAGAACGCCCGGAAAGGCGCCCTCGCTGCGACCGACCCCATATTTCTCCGGGCAAGTCGGGTGGAGATCCCTTCCTTCTTCCGGCAAGAGCCGGGGGATAGGGCTCGCTCCGCGACGCGCGGCCTCCCATGACCCCTTCCCTATCCCGCAAGGCATGCCCTATCGCAGCCTCCGCCCCCGCAAGATGGCCGGGCGGGAGGCCGCTTGCGATGTCGCTCGCCCGACCCACGGTCCCGGCCTGGTTGGGCGGTAAGAAAGCGACTGCGGTATCTTTGGATTGACTCCCCGCACGAGTCCTACAAATCAAAAGCGTTGGGTGCGGGTTAGAGGGTTAGGCGCCTTTCCGCTTCCGGGAGCAGAAGCTGCGCACGGGGAATATACATGCTCTGGACGCTCTTGCCGGGAGCTATCTCGCGGATGGTGCGCGAGATCGGGTGCTCGCCCAGGCTGAGGGCGGCGGTGCCGGGACGGAAGCTCCTGCCGAGGGAGTCGGAGATCCCCTTGATCGACGTGTAGAGGAGTTCGTCCCCCTTCAGTGAGTAGGTGTTGAGGTCGAAGTAGCTCTTCATCCTGGGCAGGGATTTCCTCACCCGCAGGGTCAGTATATGCTCTCCCCCCTCCGCCAGCGTGCATGTCACCTGGTCCTCGTCATCCTCGAAGGCGATCTCTCCCAGGAACTTGGGGTAGCCCCAGATATCGATGCCCGCGTGCAGGGCGATATCCGTGGTCACCGGGAGCTGCCAGATGAAGGCCTCGTAGGAGAAGGAGACAGCCATGCGCAGGGCGGGCACCAGTGGCGGGTTAAGGCGAGGGCGGTAGCGGGCGGGGATGGCGACTGCCAGTTCCTTGTAGGCCCCGATGCTGGTGTCGCGGTAGTCGAGGGCCATGACCGCCAGGAGCCCCTTGCCGGGGAAGACCTCCGCAGGAACCAGCTTGGAGGTGGGGAGCAGTTTACGCAGGGGCAGTGTGGGGGCGATGAAGATGCCCGCCACGGCGAAGGCGTCGCGGTAGATGACGGGGACCGCGCAGGTACCCCCGGTGATCTCCATCTCGCGTTGCGCCACGTCCGCGAAGAGGCTGCCTTCCATCGTTCCTCCTTTTTCCCGTACGGCCCACGTACCGGCGGGCTTCCTTCCCCTACGGCCCACGTCGCAATGGCGTCCGTCCCCAAACGGCGACATATCATCCTTACCCGTTTCGCCTACGCCGTAAACCGCGCTCTCCGTGCCGGTGAGGTCAGTACTTCATCAGGCTGCCGACCTTGCGGGCGTGGTTCACGGCAAGGCGAAAGAGGAGCAGCCCCAGGGGAAGCAGCAGGAGGTCGATGACGGCCAGGGCCAGGAAGTCGTCGGCCAGGGCTGCGTAACCCTGGGCGCGCAGCAGGGCTCCCCTGATGCCCTCCAGAGACCAGGTTATGGGCAGCAATCGGGATAGGGCTTGCAGCCATCCAGGAAGGACGGAGAGGGGGTAGAAGACCCCTCCCAGCAGGATGGAGAGGCTGCTCACCACCCAGTTCACGGGGTCACCGCGCTTGAAGACCATGATGAAGCTGGCGGAGATGATCCCCAGGGCGGCATAGGCCGCGACGGTGAGGACCAGGAGGAGCAGGGCCGCTCCCACGTTGGCGCCGCCGTAGCTAACCCCGAAGGCCGCCCCCACCAGAAGGAAGGCGAAGACCGAGAGGGAGGTGAAGAGAAAGCGCCACAGGGATGAGAAGAGGATGATGGTGGTGAGGGAGGTGGGCGTGGAGAGCATGGCCTCCAGGGTCCCCATCATCTGCTCCTCGCGCACGCTCTCGGCGAAGGAACCCAGGCCCGCGCGGAGGAACATGGCCATGGCCATCCCCACCAGGGCGAAGGAGAAATAGTCCCCGGCGGATTCCCGTACCGTCGCCGGGTCCACGATCTCGCCCAGGAAATAGAAGACAGAGATGGTCACGACCAGGCCCGCCAGGGAGAGGAGGAAGTTGAAGCGGTAGCTGATCTCGATGAGGAAATCGCGCTTGAGGAAGGCGAGCGCTCTTCTCACCGCACCTCCTTCCCGTCACCCATCGCTGGCCTCTCTGTACGCATCTTCCTCCCTTTCCATCCTGTAGATGAAGACATCCTCCAGGGCGGCTTCCCCGCCCAGCTCGCCCCGCCCCTCGTCCAGGAGGCGGGAAAGCGAGCCGGCGAAGAGAGCGCGGCCCCGGTGCAGGAGGACCACGTCCCTGCAGAGCCTCTCCGCCTCGCGCATGTCCTGGGTGGCGAGGAGCACCGTCTTGCCCCTCTCCCTCACCAGCTCCTCCCGGATGAAATCCTGCAGCGGGAGGGCCGCCTCGGGAGAAAGGGAGCGGGTGGGCTCGTCGAGCAGCAGGAGTTCAGGGTCGTGCAGGAGGGCCCGCGCCAGCGCCATCCTCTGGCGCATGCCCGCCGAGTAGTCGGAGAAGGGAACGTCGAGGACCTCCTCCAGCCCCAGGAGCTCCGCCAGTTCCCGCGTGCGCTCTCCGGTGGCACGCGCGCCCATACCGTGCAGGGAGGCGAAAAATTCCAGGTTTTGCCTGCCGGTTAGCCTCCAGTAGAAGCTGCGTTCCTCGCCGATGACCAGGCCCAGCCTGCTCCTGGTCCAGGCACCGGCCTTGCCGGCATCCCTTCCCCATACCAGCAGGGAACCGGAGGTGGGGAGGAGCAGGCCCACGGCGATCCTTATGAAGGTGGTCTTCCCCGCCCCGTTGCTGCCCAGCAGCCCGCAGACCGTTCCGCTCTCGACGGCGAAACTCACCCCGCCCAGGGCGCGCACCGCGCCCCTCCTCCAGGCGGGGAGAAGGAGGGAACGCATGCCCGCCCCGGGACGCGGGTAGTCCTTCACCAGGTCAACCGCCTCCAGGGCCTTTTCCCCCATCACCCCACTCCCGCGCCGCTTCTCACCCGCATTCCCCTTCCTCCCGCGCGGTCATATCCTTAGTTTGGAAAATGGTACCATGTCGCGGTACTCCACCAGGGAGGCCATGGCCTTGGAATAGGTATCCACCCCTATCTCCTCCGCCGCCGCGGGGGGATTGAGGCCGCCCGCCACCACCATCCCCGCCCGCTCCTTGCCGGCGGGGACCTCCAGGCAGGGCTGCCCCGGCCTTCCCAGCACCACCGTGCCTCCCAGCCCCGAGGCCTTCATCTCCCCGAGCAGGCCGGCCACCGCGTCCCTGGCGCTCGCGGGGATGAGGCGGAAAGAGGCGCAGATCCTGCCGTCGCCGCCGGTAGCCGCGGCGTGCACGCCGGTCATCTTGCCCTTGATGAAGATCTCGATGGGGTCCAGGGTGGAGCCGGCGTAACTGATGATCTCGGTGAAGCGTCTCGGTGTGCCGCCCACCATCTCCAGCAGCCCCCCGAAGGTGGATTCCACGGGGACGCCGTGGCGGAGGAGGACGGCGTTGAGGGTGACGCTGCACACCGTGCCCCATCCCACCATGCCCGTGGGCACCTCGACGTCGCCGATCCTCTCTCCGGCCTCCGCACGCACCACGAGGTCCGAAAGGCAGAGCCCGGCCGCGAAGACGGGACGCATGGCTTCCACGGCGCGCGTCTCCTGTTCCCGGGGAAGGAAGGTTATGTTGACCACCAGCCTTCCCCGGCGGCCGTGCAGGTCGAAATCCGCGCGGCAGGCAAGGTCGTCGATACGGGCGTTGACGAAGCCCACGCGGTCGACGACCAGCGCGCCCTCCACCTCCCTCTCCCCCTTTTCGGTGAGGAGACGGCCGTTCCTTCCCACCAGGCGGGTGAAGCCGCGCTCGTCCAGGTGCAGGAGGTGGTAGCGGACGGTCCTCTCGTTGAGCTCCACGCCGCGCCTGGCGAGCTCCTGGGAGATGGCACGGGCGCCGAGAGGGCGCCCCGCCTCCTGCAGGATTTCCAGTATGGCGAGGGTTTTTCTCTCCAGCAATCTCTCCTGCACCATAAACGGCAATCCTTTTCCGACTCGAAGGCTTGACAAAGGCTTTTATAAGCGATATATAGGTAATAGGTAACCTATTTCCTATAATTATAGACTATTTCCCTTGACCGGTAAATAGCCACGTAAGAGATTATGGTCAGCGGCCGCATTTATATTTATTATGTTGAATTGATTTATGTTGGATCGATCGACGGGCGAGAGCCGGTCTTATCCCGCAGAGCGTCGCGTGCCCGACCCTGTTGGGCCGGAAGGCGGGCGGAGCCCGGCCTCCATGGTAAGGCCCTTTAGGTTTGCGGCGGGCGGTCGGTCGCCGGGCGCGCGGCGGACGGGGCGCGCCCCGGGTGCATCGCGGAAAACCATCATGTTTTCCAGGGACGAAGGGTGTTGGCAGTGATACGCATCGTGCCGCGAGAGGAATACTGCATAGGATGCCGTCTTTGCGAGATACACTGCATCGTGCAGCATTCCAAGAGCAAGGACATCATCAAGGCCTTCAAGCGCGAGCGGAGGCCGGTGAAGAGGGTCGAGGTGGAGGAGCAGGGCCACGTCTCCTTCGCCCTGCAGTGCCGCCATTGCGACGAGGCGCCATGCATAACCGCCTGCCTCTCCGGGGCCCTGCAGCGGGACCCGGCTTCGGGGGCGGTGGTGCATGACGCGGAGCGCTGCGTGGGCTGCTGGACCTGCATCCTGGTGTGTCCCTACGGGGCCATACGCCGCGATGGGGAGGAGAGAAGGGTGGTGGGCAAATGCGACCTCTGCCCCGACCTGGAGGTGCCTGCATGCGTGGCCAACTGCCCCAACGAGGCCCTGGTGCTGGTCGAGGAGTAGGCCATGAAGAGCTACCATTACGCAGTCATCGGGAACTCCGCGGCCGCGGTGAACGCCTGTGACGCCATACGCTCGCTCGACGGGGAGAGCTCCCTGGCCGTTTTCAGCGAGGAGAAATACCGCTGCTATTCCCGGCCCCTCATCTCCTACCTGGTGGCGGGGGAGATCGGCACGCAGGGGATGTATTACCGGCCCGCAAAGTATTACCAGAAAATGGGAATAGAATTCCACCCCGGCGTCAGGGTCTCCTCGCTGGACCCGTCCAGGCGCCTGCTCGCCACCTCCGGGGGCGAGAAGGTGAGGTGGCGCAAGCTGCTGCTGGCCACGGGCTTCCAGCCCTTCATACCCCCGGTCGAGGGACTGCAGGAGGTGGATTACCTCACCTTCGTGTCCTGGGACGACGCCAAGCGCATGCTGCGGCTCACTTCCCGGCCGGTCGCCTCCCTGGTCATCGGGGCGGGGCTTATCGGCATGAAGGCCGCCGAGGCGCTGCATGCGCGGGGCAGCGAGGTCACGGTGGTGGAGAAGATGGACCGTGTCCTCCCCCTCGCGCTGGACGAGAAGGCGTCGGCCATGGTATCCGAGCGCTGCCGGCGGGCGCATGTCGAGATAATGACCGGCCAGGGCGTCTCCCGCGTGGAATCCCGGGGCGGCCACCGGGGAAAGGCCCTGCTGGAGGACGGCTCGGAGGTGCCCTTCGACCTCCTGGTGGTGGCGGTGGGAGTGAGGCCGCGCGTGGAGCTGGCCGAGGAGGCGGGGCTGGAGTGCGCGGGAGGAGTCCTGGTGGACGAGCACCAGCGCACCTCCCACGGCGACATCTTCGCCGCCGGCGACGCCGTCAAGGCCATGGACCTGGTGCAGGGCGAACCCGCGGTGAACGCCCTCTGGCCCATCGCGGCGCTGCAGGGGAAGTACGCGGGCATGAACATGGCCGGGCAAGAGGTTCCCTACCCCGGCGGCAACTCCATGAACGCGGTGGAGTTTTTCGGGCTGCCGGTGCTCTCCGCCGGGGTGGTGAACCCCCCCGATGCGGCGTACGAGGTGATAACCCGCCAGGGGGACGACGGCGACTACCGCAAGGTGGTCCTGCGCGGCGACGTGCTGGTGGAGGCGGCGAGGCAGCGGCGAGGCGCGCTGCGCGTACAGGCGCCGGACGCCGAGGCGCGCGTGCATGGCACGGTCTTCGCCGTGCGGACGGGGCTGATCGGCAGCCTTGTGTCCGTGGTGGAGGGCACGGTGGAGGTGCGCAATGCGGCGGGGC
>CAKZMC010000124.1 GCA_937128055.1 uncultured Actinomycetes bacterium
GTGGGCTTAACCAATATCTCCCGCCGGCGGAATTAGAGGCTTCTTATTGGGGAAAGGAGGGTCAGGAAAAGACGAAAGGACTCAAGCAACCGAGCCTCCGGTAAACCCGGGGCGGTTCACTACCTTGACATACGCTTGCAGCGTCTGTTGCGGAATCCCGGCCCCCCCTCAAGCGGATTGCCTCAGACGGCGCGCAATGAACGGGAAACGAGATCAATGTCCGCAGGCACCGGCCCAGGGGTCCTCCGCGATATCATGAAGGAGTCGCGACGCAAAATCGCTCATGACTCCTTCAATCCCTCGTGCGAAGAAGTCTGGCACGCCGCGTTGCGAGAATGATCCTTGCGGAGCGTCTTCAGGCTCAAGACGTGGATGCTGACCCCTACACCGACAGCGGCAAGGAATATCCTAAGGAAAACATTGGAGACCAGCACTATCGAGACGGTAAGGGTAAACCACAGGAGCATCAGGGTTACGACCTTCACGCTCCCCTTAATGGCACGGTAAGTAAGGTAGTTGTATACATGGGGGCCGAAAACCCTGTTCTTGAGCATCCAATCGTAGAGGCGTTTCGAACTACGAAGATAGCAGAAAGCAGCCAGCAGAAGGAACGGCGTAGTCGGAAGCACGGGGATAACGATTCCGATGATACCCAAGCCGAGTGAGGTGGAGCCCGCTGAAATCAAGAGGTATTTCTTTACAGATCTTTCCATGAGTTTGAGAAGGCCTCCGTCTTTCTCGGAGCAAAGTTGTTTCTCTATGCAACAATACTAGCATATTCCAGCATGCGCGATTAAGACAATGACTCGAGGATGACAAGTGGGGATAGGTCTTCCCAGGGCCTTAACGCATGCCAATGACCAGGGTCCCTGCGGCCTCCAACACAACGCCTCATCCAGGACGACAAGTGGTGATGGGCCTTCCCGGGGCCTTAACGCCCGCCGGAGCAACAGAGGTCGGGCTCCGCAAACCGCCTCCATCGCCCCGGCTTATCTGCCTATCCGGCGCTTTCTCGCACCCGCAGCTTTCCGACCGTTCAGCGCGGGTAATAAGGGCACCTCTCGAGATGGCACTGAGGATTCAACCCATGCTTGGAACAGACCCCCGCCATCTTGCGCGAAGGGAGCGCGTAGCCCATCTCCCCCAGTTTCTTCACCGCCAGGCTCAGGGTGGCGTAGGCGCTCAGGGCGCAGCACCTGGGCCCTTCCATCCTGGCGATGCGGGCGATGGCCTCGCTTGAGGCTTTGAGGACACGCGACCGTTCATCTCCGTGAAAGGGCGTGGAACGGGTGACGGTGCTCAGGGCGATCCCCAGCCCCGTCGCCGCGCCACAGGAACCATGAAAACCGCAGGCGCCGGCCGGGATCATTAGGCCCCTCTTCAAGGCCTCGGACACATCCGCATCCGTGAAGTCGTATCCGTTGTTCCTGAGCGCGGCGATGATGATGCCGGCGATCATGCCGTGATGCCAGGGACCGTGGAAGGGCAGCTCTTCCGAGGCCGTCCAGCGATTCCTCAATTCCTCTATCACCGCCTGGTACATCTCCACCGGGTCCTTCTCCGGCCTGGCGGGGATGACCTCGAAGAGGACCGGCATGAAGGACTTGTAGTCCTCCATGGTAAGGCCGTCGTAATCCAGTGCCGCCGCCATGAAGTCATCGTATGCTGCTATCCTGCTGCACTCCACGAACTCCTCGTTGTTCATATCCTCTCTTCCTCACCTGCCTAGCAAAACATCTCGGACCTCGCGATCCAACTCATCCCAGGCTTGAAAAACTCCTTACAGGTTTTCCGCCTCCGCCACTTCAAACGCCACCGGCATCTCCATTGACCTGAACCAATGCTGCGTCCTCAGGCATATCCTGACCAGGAGCAGCATGACCGGCACTTCTATGAGCACGCCCACCACCGTGGCCAGGGCCGCCCCGGAGGCGATGCCGAAGAGCACGGTGGCAGTGGCTATGGCCACCTCGAAATGGTTGGAGGCCCCGATCATGGCCGCGGGGGCCGCATCGCGGTACCTGAGCCTGAGCCACCTGGCCAGCCCGTATCCGAGCCAGAAGATGAGCATGGTCTGGATAAAGAGGGGGATGGCGATGTAAACGATGGTCATGGGCTGGTCGATTATGAGCTGTCCCTTCAGGCTGAAGGGGATGACCAGGGTGACGAGGAGGGCGATGATGGTCACCGGGGTGAGGTAGTGGATGAACCTGTCCTGGAACCAGGCTATGCCCTTGCGTTTCAGTATCCACTTGCGCGAGAAATATCCCGCCACCAGGGGCAGTGCCACATAGAAAGTGATGGAGAGGATGATGGTCAGCCAGGGCACGGGCATGCTGTTCACCCCCAGCAGCCATCCGCCCAGGGGCGCGTAGAGCACCAGCATGGTCAGGGAGTTGATGGCCGCCATGACCAGCGTATGCCCGTCGTTTCCCCTGGAAAGGTAGGACCACACCAACACCATGGCCGTGCAGGGGGCGATGCCCAGGAGGATGCAGCCGGATATATAGGAGCGGTAGAGGGGCGACGCCATGCCGGTGGCCGGGTTGATGTAGGCGCTGGCCATGTCCAGCACGGCGTCGCCACCCAGGGCGCCCTTGAACACGAAGCCCAGGAAGAAGGTGGCGATGGCCACCATGGTGAAGGGCTTGACGCACCAGTTGACGAAGAGGGTAAGCAGAACGGGTTTGGGCGTCTTCCCCGCCTTGATCACCTCGGCGAAGTCTATCTTCACCATGATGGGATACATCATGAAGAAGAGGCAGATGGCGATGGGGATGGATACCTGGGCCACCGATATCCTGTCCAGGGTCTCCCCCATGGAGGGGAGAGCTTTGCCGAGCAGGATGCCGATACCCATGCATAACAGAACCCAGATGGTCAGGTACTTCTCGAAGAAGCCCAGCTTTCGTACTACCGATGACCTGCCATCCCCAGGTTGAGCGGTGCCGTCTCTATCTCTTTCTCCTCTCACGTCTTCGCCTTCTCGATCCCGCGAGCGGACCCTGACGGGGTACAGCATGTGGTGTTCGACGGGTAGTCCTCAGGTATCCTCTCCGCTCCGAGGTACTCTTTGAAGGCCGCGTTCAGCCGCCGTATAGCGTCGAGGTCGAGGGCATAATATGACCAGGTGCCCTCCTTGCGCACCTTTATAAGCCCCGCTTCCCTCAGCACCCCCAGGTGGTGAGATGCCAGGGGCTGCGATATGGCCAGCCCCGCCTCGATCTCGCAGACGCATTTCTCGCCGCTGAAGAGGGTGCAGAGGATGCGCAAACGTTTGGAGTCCGAGATTACCTTGAGCGTCTCGGACAATTTGTCAGCCTCGGGATCCGCAGCGCACTTGAAGATGGGCTTCCTCGCCATGTCCTTCTCTCCCCCTTAAATATAAATATTTACTTATATAAACCATTGTTAATATAATATATCCTTGGGAACGGTGCAATATTTACTGTAATGAGACAGGTTCGGGTAAAAAGAGTGAGGCGCATGGACGCGTGAGGCCAGCATGACAAACGAAATGATCCTGTTCGTATGCGGCGAAAACGCCTGCCGCTCCCAGATGGCGGAGGCTTTCTATAACGCCCTGGCCAAGAGGAGCCAGGCGGAGAGCGCGGGGACTTTCCCGGCGGGATCCGTAAATCCCCTGGCCGTCGAGGTCATGCTCGAAACGGGTATCGACATCTCCGGTAACGAGACCAAGAGGCTGGACCTCTCCCGACTCGATGAGTACAGCCGCATCATATCCTTCGGCTGCATCGCCAAGGCCGCCTTTCCGGCAAGGGACAGGCTGGAGGAATGGCTTATCGATGATCCATCCGGAAAAAGCATCGCATTCTTCCGTACCGTCCGTGACGAGATCCGGCTCAGGGTTGAACGCCTTGTCATAGAAGTAGAGGGTGTTTGACACGCTTGGCGAGGAACGGATCAAGCAGGACAAACATGATGAAGAAACCACTATATACCTGGACTCTTAATAATGAGGGGTTTGACGTATAAGTGGCAATAGAACTCCAGAGGTCCCAAGTCTCTGTCACAGTATTTGTCACAGCATTTGTCACGGTCCGCTTTCGGCAGATTTCTGCGGGTTTCCGTTAACGGAGGCGAGTCTATAAAATACCTGTTCAAACATAATCTGGCGGAGAGGGTGGGATTCGAACCCACGGAGCCCCGCGAAGGGCTCAACGGTTTTCGAGACCGCCCCATTCGTCCGCTCTGGCACCTCTCCGCGTAACCCTATTATATTGATGCGGGACAACGCCTTCCAACACCGCACTCCGTGCCGGACCCCGCCGTGCCCGCCGCTCGCGGGCCGAACGCCTTACCCGCAACGCGAGGCGCCACGCGGCCTGAGCGAGAGCGGCTCCCGCGCCTCCATGGCTTGCGGCGCCGAGGGGGCGGCGACCGCGGGACTCCAGAGCCGAGAACGGCCGCCGCCGTGTACCCTCGGCTCCCGCCCGTCGCCTTTCTGGTTGCAGGCCGCCGTGCTCCGCGCCTAAGATTTAACCGGGGGAGCACCGTAACCGCGCGAGAGCTCTTCCCCGCGGGCGAATATCTCCGAGGGGGGATCTTCATGGCCGCCGATTCCGCCGACCACTACGACCGGGTGACCGACGCCTGGAGGGAATTCATGGGGGAGAACCTCCATTTCGGCTACTTCGAGAGACCGGACACGGGCCTCGCGGAGGCCACCGACCTCCTTATAGAGAAGATGCTCGCACTGTGCGACATCTCCGCGGAGAGCAGGGTGCTGGACGTGGGCTGCGGCGTGGGCGGGCCGGCCCTTTACCTGCACGAGAGATGCGGGTGCAGCGTCGAGGGCATATCCACCAGCGAGCGGGGCGTCCGCATCGCCAGCGAGAAGGCGCGGGAGAGGGGTTACGAGAAGGTGCGCTTCTCGGTGGCCGACGGCGTGGACAACGGGTTCCCCGACAGGGCCTTCGACGTGGTGTGGATCATGGAGTCCTCCCATCCCATCCAGGATAAGGCCGCGCTTTTCAGGGAATGTCACCGCGTCCTCAAGGAGGGTGTCGTACTGGTGCTCTGCGACCTTGTGCAGGCGGGAACCCTGCCTCTCCTCAAGGGGCTATGGCGCTTTTTGGCCAACCTACGGGGCTTTTTCTCCGGCATGGACGTCTGGGGTCCCGCGCAGATCCTCACCCTTGGCGCCCTCTGCGACCGCCTGATCGAGGCGGGCTTCGAAAGGGTGCGGCTGCTGGACATCACCGAAAAGGTGATCCCCACCCTGAAGCACTGGAGCGAGAACGCCCTGCGTTTCCTCGATGCGCGAGAGGGTGAAGCGGAAAGGGAATACGCCGACCGTTTCATCGTTGCTTGCCATAACCTGGAAAACGCCTTCCGGGAGGGGCTCATGGGTTACGGGATGCTGCGCGCCGAGAAACGGCCCGGATAAACGCCCCCTCGATCACGGGACATGCCGGCTTTACGCCCGTCCGGGATCCCCTGGCATGCAAGCGGCCGTGCGACCCGCCTCACCGCCAATACCCGCATGCGGCGCATTGACAATACGGCGAGGTTCTCACCGCTGCGCACGGCCACGCTTAGGAGTCGCGCCTTGCAGCGAAGAATTCCTTCAGCAGCGAAAGGCATTCCTCCTCGAGGATGCCGTCGGTGATCTCGATGCGGTGGTGGGTCGTCTCGTCGTGGACCAGATTGTACCTGCTGCCCGCCGCCCCCAGCTTGAGGTCGCGGGCTCCGAATACCAGCCGGGCCACCCGCGCCTGCACCATCGCACCCGCGCACATGGGGCAGGGCTCCAGGGTGACGTACATGGTAGTTCCTTCCAGGCGCCATCCCTCCAGGCGTGTCGCTGCTTCCGCCAGGGCCAGCATCTCCGCATGATCCAGTGGGTTGCCGGTGGCCTCGCGGCGGTTGCGGGTGCGGGCGATCACCTCTCCGTCCTTCACCAGCACCGCGCCCACCGGCACCTCGCCCTCCCCCGCAGCCAGGCGCGCCTCCTCCAGGGCCATGAGCATGAATTCCTTGTCGCTCATCGTTGGAGAACCCTCCCTCCGTACACCTGCCATCTCCCTCGGCGGCGCGGCGACACTGCCATTGCCGATGCCGTGTCTCACATACCCTTGGGGGTATCAAATTTCAAGACCTGACCCCTTTCATGGTAGTAGTCTTGGAGGAATCGGTGTACATCTTCGCGGTCGAGGGGGTTCCCGAAGTAGTCATGCAGGCGGCCGCCTCTCCCCCATAATAGCCCCTCGTCGAACCAGGCCTCGGGGGGGCGGTCCTCCTCCTGCCCCAAGCCCTCGCGGGCGTTGAGCTCGCGGTAAAGGTCCCAGGCGGCGGCGGCCTTACCCATCATCTCCTCCACGGCGAGCTCCACCCCCGTCACCGCGGCCAGCAGGTCCCGCACCAGCTCCGCGTGGTAAAAGCGGTTTACCTGGTAGCGGTTGCAGATCCCCAGGGAGCTGAAGAGGCTGAACCAGTCCTCGGCGTAGCGGGTGAGGCGCCCCACGTTCAGGCTTCCCGGAGGCGAGAAGATACGCTCGAGCGCCTCCTTCCCTACCCCCATGCGCTCCGTGAGGCGTCGCAGCCTCTCCTCCGGGAGCCCGGGCACGTAGGTCGCCGAGCCGGCGCTGGCCGAGGTCGGCCCCCGCGGGGACACCACCTGCTCGAACTCCATGGTCCCCAGGCCGCTCGCCCTCGGGTCGTAGAGGCAATCCTGGCCGCGCACCAGCATGGTGAAGCGGCAGGTGTCCTCCCCGAAGAAGGCCAGGGTGCCCTTCCAGCCCTCCGCCAGGGCTTCGCCTATCTCGCCCCGGCGCTCCGTGACGCGCACGGCCAGCTCGCGCAGGATGCCCGACCCCCGAACCAGGGGTATGCCCTCCGCGTCCTCCTCCCGCAGGATGCCGTGCTCGCGCAGCTCCAGCAGGTAAGCCACCTGCCATCCCAGGGTCATGAAGTCCAGGCCCAGGTCGTCCAGGAAGGCCAGCGTGGAGGCGGCCTCCTCCGCATCCTCCATCCCCAGGGCGCTGCCGATGATGGCGGCATTGAGGAAGGAAGTGGAATATACCGTCTTACCGGAGGAGGGCAGGAACAGCTCGTCCTTGTCGGCCAGGAAGCACGAGGGGCAGGAGATGCGGCGCTTTTTCAGCCTCAGGTAGGCCTGGGGGCCGAACCTCTCGATAAGGTCCTGGAGGTCTTCCTCGGAGGAGCCGTGCGGCAGGAGCTGCGCGGCGTAAAGGGGCCAGGCTCCGATCATCCCCAGCGCGGCGGCGGCCTCCCTCAAGTCATATTTTTCCAGGCGCTGGTAGAGGCCCGCGAGCAGCTTCTGCAACCTCCTGGGATCCGCGATTCTCACTCCCCCGCTCCCCTTGAGCAGCACCGCCTTCAGGTTCTTGGCTCCCAGCACCGCCCCCAGCCCGCCGCGCCCCAGGGTGGAACAGGCATCGATCATGGCCAGGGAGGAATGGACGCGGTTCTCCCCCGCGGGGCCGACGGCCAGCACGGAAAACCCCGGGTAGCCCTCCCATAGCTGTCGCGTGGTCTCCAGGATGCCCCTGCCCCAGAGGGCGGAGGCCGTGACCAGTTCCACCCGTTCGTCCTCCACGACCAGGATCACGGGCGAGGGCGCGCTCCCCTTTATCACCAGGTGGTCCCAGCCCGCCCATTTCAGGTTGGCTCCCAGCCCCATGCTGCCCGAGGCGGATGCCACGGCGCCCGTGAGGGGCAGCCGCGAGTTGGCCATCACCCGGGACGCTCCCGGCACCGCCGTGCCCACCAGCGGTCCCGCCCCCAGGATCACCGGGTTACCGGGCGACAGGGGGTCCGTGCCGGGCCGGCAGGCCTCCGCGCACAGCCGGTTGTTCACCCCGAAGCCTCCCAGGTAATCCTCGGCGAAGGAACGGGGGTATTCATCCGCGCCTATCTCCCCGCTTTCCAGGTCCACGGCGAGCAGGCGCCCTGTGTATCCCCCTCTCATCTCCTCATCTCCCCGCCACCCTTCGAGGCCTCCATGGCCCCGTAGGGGCAGTGAGCGGCGCAGCGCGCGCATTCGTCGCATTCCGGAAGGAAAGAAGCGGTCATTGCGACGCCCCTCATCTCGAGCACCACGCGGCTCAGGGAGGGGTTACACTCCCCCTCGTGGAAGAGGGAACAGGCTAACTGGCAGTTACGGCAACCCGCGCAAGACTCCGCGTGGTGGATCATGTCTTCCTCCTCCCCGCTGGAGCTGTCTTTACTGCCGCTATTCTACTGCTTCTCCGCGGAACTTATAAAGGATGGCGCCCGCAAGGGACGCCCGCGATGAGCACGCCATGGCCACCAGCCGCCCCCGATGGCCCTCAGCGATGACCGTCCGCAAGGGGCGCAGCATATACTCAACCCCGTGCGGGTGCGGTAGCTCGCCGATGGCGGCAAGCGAGTTACTCGCCGGTTAAAGGCATGGAAAGACCAGGACGATGATCTCCTTAAGTGTTTGCACTGGTTGCGCTGGTTAAGGAAGGGGACATGAAGGCTGCGACGGGCCAAGAGATGCGCAGGTTGTTGTGGGCCATATCCCTGATGGTGCTGCTCCTGGTAGTGGCGGTCATCGCCTATTTCATGGTCGACATCACCATCACCTACAACAGGAACATCGAGGACAACAAGGATAAGGTCATCCGGGAATCGGTACGCAGCCTGCAGGACATGAGCTCGTTGATGATTCTGGGGGGCCTCCCCGCCGAGCTCATGCAGGTCTTCAACCAGGAAGTGGTCATGCAGATAATCAGCGGGGACCTGAACACCCTTTCCCGGTACTTCATAACGGTGGGCCTAAACTTCTATCCGGTGGACTACCTGGGTTTCATCGTTGACGGCAAACTGATGGACTCCGGCGCCAAGGCAGGGATCCAGGTCGACCCGGACGAGTTGCCCACCACGCCGCCTGAAGGCGAATACCAGCCGCTGGAACGGCTGGGAAGCAGGGAAGGGTTCTTCGTCTCCGTCTTCGTGCCCGTGGACCTGGGAAAGGTCGTGCCGTCATTGAAAGACCGCCAGATATACGTGAACATGATCGTCGACCGCACCGAGGAGATGGAGGAGACCGAGGCTTACTTCCGCGACCAGCGCAACAGCCTCCTGGTGAGGCTCTTCATCGTCGGGGCGATAGCGGCGGCCCTCTCCCTTCTGATCACCACCCTGGGGCTTCGCAACCTCACTCGCAAGTACGTGGTGGAACCCATCGAGAAGATGAACCGGCAGGCCCAGGAGATCGTGGAGGGGACCTTCCAGGGCGAGGTGCAGGTGGACGAGAGGAGCGCCTACGCCCCCCTGCAGGGGCTGCTGCGCAGCGGGCAGAAGGTGCTGCAGCGCATGGACGAGGAGCTCCGCGACTGATTGCCGATCTCTTGGCAAGACAGCCTGGGGGGAATAAAGTTTGCGCGGCCGTTAAACGATAATATGGTTGTGATTGCGGCTTCATGCGCGCGAGGAGGCTGGGACAAGGAGGGTCAGGAAGGAGGAACCGTTGGCGAACAAGCTGGCCCAGGAAATAGAGAAGATACTCTCCGAGGCGGTGGGGGACTTCATAGCCAAGGCGACGGTCAAGAAGAACTGCGAGCTCATCGGCTGCTCGCCGGATACGGTAACCGTTGATCAACTGCCCGAGCTGGCCGAAAAGATAAACAAGTCGGTGGCCTTCTTCTCCGGGAAGGACGTGGGAACCTCCCTGGCGGAAAAGATCAAGGCCCTCAAGGCCTGAGGACGCGACCGCGATCCGCGATGACCTGACCCGATTCCGCCCTTTTCCCTTCCCGCACTTCGTTCAACGCATGGCAAGCCGGACGGATGCGAGGCGTTCCTGCGTGATGCCGTCGGCCCCTGCGGACAGTGAACGAGAACGCCACGCCCGGTTGCATATCGCCCGCAGGCGGAATAAGCTCGCGGAATGAGCGCTCGCCCGAGAGGACAAGCACATGCGAAAAGAGCTGCGAGTTCCCCGTCCCGAGCGGGAGAAAGGAGGTACGCAGCGCGTCGGCCGGTCCCCGCGGAAGGCAGGAGATCGCAACAGCAAGCAGCAACTTCGCCGATGGTATGCAGCGCGGAGGAGGCAAGATGAAGAACTATGTACTGGTGGGATTGGGAGGCGCCATAGGAGCGATGGGGCGGTACTGGATGAGCGGCTTGGTCTCAAGTCGATCCTCCGGCAGTTTCCCCTACGGCACCCTGTCGGTCAACCTGATCGGATGCCTGTCCATAGGCTTCATCATGCCCCTGGCGCTGGAGAGGTTCACCTGGAGCAAGGAGCTCAGGACCTTTCTGACCGTGGGGATACTGGGAGGATTCACCACGTTCTCCACCTTCGGTTACGAGACGATGACCCTGCTGCGAGAGGGGGCCTACGCATCGGGGATCGCCAACATCTTCGCCTCGGCTATCAGCTGCCTTGCGGCCGCTTTTATGGGCATGGCGCTGGCGAGGCTGCTCTAGGGGGCGCCGCCCCACGAGGCCTCCCGAAATCCCGAACAAGTTTTTCAGCGTCAAGGAGGTAGAGCGATGAGAATCGAGGGAAAAGCGAAGATGCTCACCATCTATATGGGAGAGGGTGACCGCTATCACCACCGTCCCCTTTACCAGGTCCTGGTGGAGAGAATAAGAAAAGAGGGGCTTGCGGGAGCGACGGTGGTGCGCGGCATAGAGGGTTTCGGCAGGGCCAGCCGCATCCACACCGCCTCCGTCCTGAGGATGTCCGAGGACCTGCCCATCGTGATTACCGTCGTGGACAAGGAAGAGCGCATCGACTCCATACTCCCCATCATCGACGAGGTGGTGGAGGAGGGCCTGGTGATCCTGGAAAACGTGGACGTGATCACCTACAGGCCCGGGAACGGCGATTCCCCATGACCAGGAAGAGCAGAGCCGAGACCAGGGCGGCGGCACTCCCGAAGAAGAAGGTGGCCCTGGGGCCGATATAGGTCCAGAGAAAACCGGCGATGAGAGAGGCGAAGAAGGTGCACAGGCCGATGGTGGTCTGATAGAGGCCGAAGACCGTGCCCGCCTTGTCTGGCGAGCACAGGGTGGATATATACGCTTTGCCCACACCCTCAGTGAGGGCCATGTACACCCCATAGAAAGGGAAAAGGAACCAGAGGTAAAGGCTGGTGCCGGCCATCCCGTAAAGAAAATAGACGGCGGAGAAGAGCACGAAGCCGGTGAGCAACACCTTCCTCGGCCCGATCTTGTCGGAGACCACGCCAGCGGGCATGGAGAACACCGCGTAGGTGACGTTGAAGAGCACGTAGGCCAGGATGACCAGGACCGTCGAGAGACCCAGGTTCTGCGCCCTCAGGATGAGGAAGGCATCCGAGCTGTTCCCCAGCGCGAAGATGATGCTGATCAGGAGGAACACCTTGAAGTCGGGGTCAAGGCCCCGCCAGGTGAAGCGAAGGGCCGGTTCGGTGCTTTCCTCCGTGCCCCTTTCCCTGATCAGGAAGACTAGGAGGATGACGCCGACGCACGCGGGGATGCAGGAGAGGAAGAACACCAGGCGGAAACGCTCATTCAGAAAGTGGATGGCCATTATGGCTATGAGGGGACCCACCACCGCCCCCATGGTATCCAGGGCGCGGTGGAACCCGAAGGACCTCCCCCGTGAGAGGCTGTGAGAGCTCTCGGAGATAAGGGCGTCGCGGGGCGAGGTGCGCACCCCCTTGCCGAAACGGTCCACGAACCTGGCGACGAGGACCACCGGCCAGGCGAAGGCAAGGCTCATGATGACCTTGGAGGCGGCGGAGAAGGAGTAACCGGCGACGGTGAAGGGCTTTCTCTTTCGCCAGCGGTCGGAAAGCCAGCCCGAGACGACCTTGAGACAGCTCGCTGTGGCCTCCGCGATGCCCTCGATCAGGCCCACTATGGTCGCCGGAGCACCCAGGACGCTTGTGAGGAAAATGGGGACCAGGGGATAGATCATCTCCGAGGCCAAGTCGTTGAAGAAGCTCACTAGCCCCAATACCAGGACGTTCCGTGAGATCCCAAGCCTGTTCTCATGTGACTCCCCGGGCATGCTCCGCCTCCTCACGCCTTTGCCCGCCATGCGGCGCCTTCCCGCGGCGACCGGGAAGTATGTCTCCCTGCCCTCTTCTGTCAGGCTACCGCGCGTAATATCCCGCGCGACCCGAACCGCCCCTGCGGGCATTCCCCGGCATGGCACCAATAATAGATGAATTATTATTAATCGTAGGGGGGTCTTACCACAACTCCCATCCCGAGGGTACGGCCTCCTTCCCCGTCTTCGAGCTCTCTTCGCCCGGCGCCCCATACCTCATTTCTTACCGGCGTTGGCTGCTTCCACGGCCGCCGCTTCCGCCGCGGCCAGCGCCTCTCGCGGCGTAAACCAGTGTTGGGTCCGCAGGCAAAACTTCACCAGCAGCAGCATCACCGGCACCTCGATGAGCACGCCCACCACCGTGGCCAGGGCGGCCCCGTTGGCGATGCCGAAGAGCGCGGTGGCGGTGTCGGTGGTCACCTGCGCCACCGACACCTTGTCCAGCGCTTCCCCATCCCGGGCAACGCTTTGCCCAGCAGGATGCCGATTCCTATGCAGACCAGCACCCACACGGTGAGGTACTTTTCGAAGAACCCCGGTTTTCGTGCCACCTTCGGCTGCCCTTCCAATTCCCGACCTTCTTGCGTTTCCGCCAGATTCTTGGCTTACTTGGCGAATACCCCGAAGACGTAGCCGACGCCCATGGCGAACAGGCATACCAGCAGTATGTAGGTACCCGCCTTTTTAAAGCCAATTACGCGGACGAGGACGATCATGCTGGGTAGGGAGAGGGCGGGTCCCGCCAGCATGAGGGAAAGGGACGGCCCCCTGCCCATGCCCAGGTCCAGCAGGCCACGCACGATGGGCACCTCGGTGAGTGTGGCGAAATACATGATGGCACCGGACACGGAGGCGATGGCGTTCCCGCCGATGGAGTTGCCGCCCACGTACCGCGCGATGATCTCGGAAGGGATGAGCTCCTTGACCACCCCGACCAGGAAGACCCCGATGAGCAGCACGGGGAGGATGAGCTTCACCATGCGCCAGGTCTCGGAGAACCAGGTCCTTATCTCCTCGCGCGTGAACCAGCGCCTCACCAGGTAGATGAGCAGGGCCATCAGCAGGATCTCGCCCGCGTACTTGATGATGGTGGGCATCTTCGCCGTCCCGTAGACCAGGATGGCGATAAGCACGCTGAAATAGGCCAGGTTCTGGTGGCCGGGGCGAACGCGGCTCCCGTCGTCGTAGGCGAAGGCCTCGCCAGCCTCCGCATCCAGAATACGGCGCTTCTCCTCCTTGTGGAAGATGCCCGACATGATGAGGCCGATGACGTAGGCGAAGCCCACCGCACCTATTATGCGCGCCATCCCCAGGTCGTATCCCAGCAGGTGGATGGAATAGGTCATTGCCAGGATGTTGATGGCGGGCGAAGAGTAGAGGAAGGCGACGGCCGGCCCCAGTCCTGCCCCCTTCTCGCGGATGCCGGTGAAGAGGGGAAGCACTGTGCAGGAGCACACGGCCAGGATGGCGCCAGAGACCGAGGCCACCGAGTAGGCCAGGAACTTGTCGGTCTTCGGCCCGAAGTAGCGCATGACCGATGCGGTATTGAGGAAGGCGGTGATGGCCCCGGCGATGAAAAAGGCCGGGATGAGGCAGAAGAGGGTATGTTCCGCCACGTACTCGTAAAGGGTCCTGAGCCCCTCCATCATCAAGCCGCCGAAAGTCATGATCCCTTTCTTCTCATTAGATAATTACCTGATATTTCTATTATTACCAATAATAACCTCAACATCCCACGGAAATCATTTGCTACGCTTACCTTCCCTCTACCGATTTTCGGCTGACGGGATGTGCGCCGCGCACGCGCGGTTGACGTGGGCGGCGTTCTCTTCCCCTTATCCGCCGCGTGCTCAGCTCAGGCCTTGAGCCAGCCCTCTATCTCCTTCTTGGAAGGGACCTTACCCTTGCTTACCACCTTCCCGTCGATCACCACCCCCGGGGTGGTGAGCACGTTGTACTTCATGATCTCCGACATGTCGGTGACCTCCTCCACCACGGCATCCACGCCGAGCTGGGAGACCACCTCCCTGATGGCCTCCTTGGTAGCCACGCATTTCTTGCACCCGGGCCCCAAAACCTTGATCTCCATGCTCGTCACCTCCACGTTCATAATCCCAGCTCACGTAGCTCAACGAGCTTCTCCTCCATGCCCGCCTCAAGAAGCGGCGGGCAGTCCTCCACGCACCTCTCCCCCTCGATGAGCGACGCCGCGAAGGCCATGCAGGAGGAAACCCCGCACTCTCCGCAGTTGGTGCGGGGCAGGTGGCGGAGGACGTCCAGCAGCTTGGGGGGGACCCGCGTGGTGTGGTCGGGCGTTATCTCATCCCTGCACTCCCATATGTCGTTGAGGCGTTCCACCGCCATCCTGGCGACCCTCTCGGCGTGGGAGCGGTCCTTGAGGTTGTTGATACTTATCACATTCTCTCACAGGGCGTACTTGTGCTCACCCTCACGCCACACCATGGTGGGCACCCTGCTGTCGTAAAAGGCGTTTTTGGCCACGGCGTTCACGTAGGGCATAACAGGCCCCGGGTCGGCGTCCGCCATCACACGGGCCACCCAGATGGGAGAGCCCGGGACGCAGGGGGGCGAGAACATCACCAGCTCGCATTCGTTTATGAGCATCTCCGTCACCCGCTTTCGTCCGTCTTGCATCCCGCCAAAGTCCGCGCGCGTTTTGTCTCCCGATGCGGCCGGACCGCAGCGGTCCGTTCCACATCGGCGTCAAGGCTTCCGGTCCGCCCGTAGAGCGCTGTGCCGCCGGCGCTTTCTTTTCTCTTCTCCAAGGAGCGTCCTCGCGGCCAGAAAGGCGTGGTCCCGCATGCGCTCAACCCACGCTCAACCGCCGGCGCTCCTTTTCCCCGTGACCGTCTCACCCTGGTTGGGATGGTAAGAGGCCTCGAATACCGGCACGCAGTGGGGAAGGTCCGCCTCCTTCACCTTCTTCTCCAGCACGTCGCGGATGAAGGCCAGGGCCTCCTCCCGGTCCTCGTCGGCCAGGATGCGCCTGATGCGGATGAGCTCCCCCCTCATTCAGTGAAACGGCTATCTTTCTCACCTCTATCCCCTCCTCCGCGACCTCGCCCCGCCCGATTTTCCCTGAAGGGACGCGGCAGACCGCAGCGGCCTCGCGCATCTTTCGCCCCGTGGCTGCGGGAGCGTCCCGCAGCAGGCGGGTCCCTCGCCGTCGCGCCCTGTCTACCGGTGCCCCAGATAACGGTTCATCACCGCCAGCGCGCGCTCCAGTTTCTCCTCCACCACCGCGTAATAGGAAGAGGTGCCTTCCTTCCTCGCCACCAGGAACCCTGCATCCTTGAGGACGTTCAGGTGATGCGAGGCCAGCTGCTGGGAGATGCCCAGCTCCCTCTCCACCTCGCACACGCACCTCTCTCCCCGCAGGAGCAGGCACATGACGCGCAGTCGGTTCGCATCGGAGAGGACCCTCATGCTCTCCGCCAGCTCCACGATCCCGGGATCCGCGACGCACTTGATCTTCTCAGCTCCTGCCATCGCTCAGCCTTTCACTAATATATATTTGTACTAATCTGTGTTTGTATTATATAGAGAGGCGCGCACGCCCGTCAACGGGCGATCTCAACCCCCACGTCGGCTGAACCGCCCTGGACTCGAGGTCGGCGTCCGGGCCGGGGCAGAGCGAAGAACGCCCGTGCACGTACAGGTACAAATCATCGACTAAGAATGGAGCGAGGCCCCCGCCTTCGCAAAACACATCCTAAGACATTGCGTGAAGGAGGCGGAACGGCCTATTATCCTTTATGGCACCTGCGATGCCGCAGGGCCGCCGTGGCAGAGGGGACCTCCATGCTTTTATGTGGCAGGTTCCATCAAAAGAGGGAGGCCCGACTTCACATTAGTGAGAAAAAGGTTCTCTTTGTTTGCGGCGAGAATGCCGCCCGCAGCCAGATGGCCGAGGCGCTCTTCAACCATATGGCCAGGAGCTGGCGTGCGGAGAGCGCGGGGATCCTGCCGGCGGGAGAGGTCAACCACCTCGCCGTAGAGGCCATGGCCGAAGAGGGGCTGGATATCTCTGGCAATGTCCCCAAGGCCCTGGACCTTGCGCGCCTGGACGAGTTTGACCGCATCATATCCTTCGGGTGCATCGTGAAGAGCGCCTTCCCGGCGCGCCGCCTTGAGGAATGGCCGCTGCCCGATCCCGGCCGGGGCGACATGGCGCTCATGCGGGAGGTCAGGGACGAGATCAAGCGCCTGGTCTCAGCCCTCATCGAGGAGCTGGAAGGCGGAGGCTGAACCGGGCCGAGGATAATACCTTTACCCCTTGCCGGTTCCGGCACGTACTTTTTATATTATTCCGCATGTTCCTCGAGGGGGACGTGGGAAGATGAGATCGCGGCTGGAGTGCCGGCACGCCCGGGAAGCGGCGCGTCTGGTCCGAAAGGCAGCGGAGAACACACCCGCCTGTCCACAAATGGAGGTGACGGGGATTGGCGAGTGACGAGCCGCGCTACGCCATAGAGGTCGAGGAGCTCCGGAAGCACTACGGGGACCTGGTCGCCGTGGATGGCATTTCCTTCCAGGTGGAACGGGGTGAGCTCTTCGGTTTCCTGGGCCCCAACGGGGCGGGCAAGACCACCACCGTGAACATCCTCACCGGGGTTTCCCTGCCCACCGGGGGGAGAGCCGCCATCCTGGGCCACGACGTGGTGCGCGATTCTTTCCGGGCCAAGGAAGCCGTCAACGTGGTCCCCGAGGTCTCCAATGCCTACCCAGAATACACGGCCTGGAACAACCTCATGTTCACCGCCGCGCTCTACGGGGTCCCCCGCCGGGAGGCGGTGCGCCGCGCGGAGGGACTCCTGCGCGCCTTCGGCCTCTTCGACAAGCGCAAGGTCAAGGTAAAGGCCCTATCCCTGGGGATGAGGCGCAAGCTGGTCATCGCCATGGGGCTTATCAACGAGCCCCTCGTGCTCTTCCTGGACGAGCCCACCACAGGCCTGGACGTGCAGAGCGTGCTTTCCATCCGGGACATGGTACGCGACCTCAACCGCAAGGGTATCACCATCTTCCTCACCACCCACAACCTGGCCGAGGCCAACATCCTCTGCGACCGCGTGGCCATCATCAACCACGGACGCATCGTGGCCATAGACAACCCCGAGAACCTCAAGAGGGCGGCGCGCAGCGTGCAGGTGGTGGAGGTCAGCTTCAACCCGGTAAGGGAGGAAGCCCCGGCAGAGGTGGGCTCCTTCCCCGAGGTGAAGGAGGCGGCCAAGCTGGGAGACAGGCTGCGCATCGTAACCGAGGATCCCTCCCTCACCATATCCGCCCTCAACCGCTACGCGGATGAGAGGGGTCTGCGCATCAATTACATGAACACGCCCGGCCCCAGCCTGGAGGACGTCTTCGTGGAGCTCACCGGGATAAGGGGCGGCCGGCAGGCCGAGGCACCCTGAGCACGCGAGGCGGGCGAGGGTCAGGGCGGGAAAAGAACGGAAAGGGCGCTGTGGGACGGGACAGACATGGAAACGTCATCTGAAGGACCGGAAACGAAGGGATGGTGCCATGCTTGAGGCTCTCGTGCCGGAGAGGCTGGGGAAGGAACTCCGGCGGGCGCTGGTCATCGCGGGGAAGGACGTCAGGATCTACTGCCTGAAACCGCCGGTCCTCCTTTTCGGCCTGGTCTTCCCCTTCTTCCTCTTCCTCTCCTTCTACGTGGGAAAGAAGGGGCCCGTGGCGGAGGGGATCCCCGGCCTGGTGAGCATCAGTCTCTTTTTCGCCTCCTCCAACATCGCCCCCGCCGGCATGCCCTATGAAAGGATGGTGAGGACCTTCCAGCGTTATCTCTCCGCGCCCATTTCCCTTACCTGGATGCTCCTCGGAAAGAGCCTGGCAGGCTTCGCATTCGGGGTCTCCGTCTCCGTATTCCCGCTCCTGGTGGGAATAATCGCTTACGGAACCGCTATCGCCTCCCCGCTTCGCTTGGTCTTCTCCCTCCTGGCGGGCGGGCTGTGCTTCTCCAGCCTGGGCACCCTGGTGGCCTCCATGCCCACCGACGCTCCCGGCAACGTGATGACGGTGCTCAACTTCGTGCGCCTGCCCCTGCTCTTCCTGAGCGGCATCTTCCTGCCGCTGGCGGAGATGCCCGCCTGGGCGAGGGGCCTGGCGGCCATCTCCCCCCTCGCCTACGCCAACGACCTCCTGAAACGGAGCGCGGGGTATTCCAACTATTACCAGGTATGGCTCTCGTTCCTGGTGCTCGCGCTCTTCAGCGTGGTTTTCTTCGCCGTCGCCGCCTGGATATTCCACACCTCCCGCCGCCGCGCGTGACCACCCTCCGCGCAAGCGCCGCAAACCGGCGACCCGCGCCGCTGCCGCCGCGCGTGGCCACCCCCCGAGACCACGTAGCGGCGCGAAAACGCCCCCGGGGGCCACACCATCCCCGGGGGCGTCCGCGAACGCGATCAGGTCAGCCGCGTCCTCAACCACCGCCTCCCACATTCTCCAGCACGAAGTCGATGAGCGGCTCTATGACCTCGTTCTCGCGCCGCTCCGGTGCGTTGGCGCAGGCGGTGAGCACGTCCATATGGTTGTAGCCCTTGATGAGCCTCCGCTCACCCGGGGGCAGGGGGAAGAACATGAAATTGCCGCTTGAGAGCACCCCCTGCTCGGCGATGAACTCGATCTGCGGCAGCTCCGCCACCCGGTCCCCGTGCATGAAGTTGATGCCGTAGTCCCGGGAGAAGGGGAAGAGGGCAGCCACGATGTCCGCCATCAGCCGGGTGGAGAAATACCACTCGGTGAGGTTCAGGGGCCCCTTGAAGGTGACCCGGGCCACGTCGTGCACGTCGCTCACCTCGTTCTCGAGATAGGTGTAGTCCACCTTCCCCTCCCTGTCCTGGAAGAGCGGGTCAGAGGCGTCTCCTATCTCGTCGAAGTTCACCCACCTATAGAGGGGCCCTTTGCCCAGCTTGAGGGCGTTGGGGCCCGCGTCGTTGGCGATGTAGTAAGGGCCTTTCCCCAGCATGGAGCCGACCAGTTCGCCCACAAGGGGGAGGCCGGTGATCAGCTCCGACACGGGGAACTGCTTCCGCACCACCGTGCCGCCGCCCAGGAAACCCATGCTGTTCTGTATCATCCCCAGGGGGACGAAGGAGTCGTCGAACACCACCCCCAACATGGCCTCGTTGGTGTAGCGGAAATCCGTGATCTTGGGGATCCCGTCCAAGAAGGTCTGCAGGTCCCTGGAGTGCAGCGTGCGGAGGAGCATCTGCGCCGATCCCGAATAGGGGACTTCGCGCATCACCTTGCACTCTTCCTCCGGCGCGTAGTAGGCCATCATGCCCACCGCTTCCAGCAACGCCATGGCCTCCGCATCGATCATGGGGAAGGGCAGGATGCGGTTGGAGTTGGGGTCGTTCCGCAGCGAGTCCACCAGGTTCGCGTAGGTTCCCTCCCCGATGTCCTTCACCAGATCGTATATGGGCTTGGGGAGCTGCTCCAGCAACGCTCCCACCATGGTGCTCACCGGGGTCACAGTGGTGTCGAAACCGAAGAGCCCGGCGCAGTTGTTGAAGCCCGCGTCCTCCAGGGTCCCGGGGTCGCCGTCCAGGTCCCAGCCGGCGAACATGGAGGTCATGACGCCGCCGAGGGAGTGGCCGCCCACGAAGACCTTCTCCTTACGTACCGAGGGGTCGGGCACCATGGCCTGGATTACCTCGAAGACGTCCTCGGTGTCCAGCTTGAGGCCGAACTCCGAGAGGAAGGGGACGTCGGGGTCGCGCAGCCATCCCCGGAAGGTGCGCCCGTTTACTTCCTTGCCGAGGTAATAGTAGTCCATGGCCGCGCGGGCGGCCTCCTCCACGGCCATCCTGCCCGCGTCTTTTTTTTTCTACGGGTAGGCGGCCACCGAGAGGTCCTCCAGGGTGTTGGGCCGCCTCTCCACCGCCCACACCTCCATGTTGGAGCCTTTGAACCTCTTGGCAATATATACCAGTTGCCGCCCCAGGTACTCGAAGCCGTTGGCGCCCTCCACCAGGCCGGGCAGCATCACCAGCATGGCGTCGGTCGTCTCCGTGTTCACGCGCTCCGGGTCTGCGGGGTCAAGGGTCGCGCCGTCCGCCGGGCGGAAACGCAGGAAATGGATGTAGTCGCATTCCGGCGGCGGCGTGCCGTTATCCCGCGGCGCGGGCGAATATACCGTCTGCTCCTCCACCACCACCGCGGCGTCGACATCCTCCTCCGTCCACGCCCGCGCGGCGGGAGCGTGAGGGCCCTCCGGCACCGGACCGCCGGGTTGGTAGCACCCCGCGCATACGAGCAGCGCGCCGAAAGACAGGGTGAATAGGATTTTGAGTGCCCGTTTCATGGTTCCCCCCTTTGCATTTCCCCCCAACCGGCTTTTCGTAAGCGATGTTCCATCGTTAACATAGCAGGCATGCTGCCAGTACGCAACCGTTGTGGCGCGCCCGCCGTCACCTTAGTCCCGGTTTGGCATCACGGCGAAAAGGATATATTATTTCATGTACAGGTCAATCAGGTTTGCAGAGAAGCATCTTCGGGGACCCGAGCCTCTTGGGCCTGGGTCCCCGTTGCTTCATTATCGCGGAAAGGAGAGTACTCATGAAGGTCGAGCCCTTCAAGACGGTGGTCCTCCATTACCAGCTCTTCGACGAGACCGGGGAACTCATCGATTCCTCGAGCGAGGGGCACCCCTTCAGCTTCGTCTTCGGGGAGGGAAGCATCATCCCGGGCCTGGAAAGGGAGCTGGAGGGCATGGAACCCGGCGAGGAGAAGGAGATCGTGGTGCAGCCGGAGGACGGCTACGGCCCGAGGAACCCCAACCTCATACAGCAGGTTCCCAAGGGGGTCTTCGCCGGTGGCGCCGAGCTCGAGGTCGGGATGTCCTACACGGGCAGGACGGAAGCCGGCAACGTGGTCAACTTCACGGTGACCGGCATGAACGAGCAGACGGTGGAGATAGACCTCAACCACCCCCTGGCGGGGAAGACCCTGCGCTTCAACGTCACCATCGAGGAAGTCCTGGAATGAAGCAAGGCGCCATGAACGAAGAGGCGGGACAGGACCGAGAAGAAGGAAAGCGGATGAGAAAACAGGACCCGCCCGGCGCGGATCCCAGGGGCGCGAGGGGAGGCCGCCAGAAAGACCCCCGCCTGGAGAACCTCATATCGGATTGGAAGAAGGGCGAGAAGGACCGCTGGCGGGGGCACGGCAAGTCCGACGGCAAGAGGAGACGCTGACGAGCGGCGTCTCCGGGCGGACCCGCTACCACCCTTGTCGCGAACACCTGTGCCGTAGTGGGATTTGAAGTAACGCGTTATTATCGGCGTACATCAATCCAGGGCCGAGATGTCATCCCGGCCCTGGTCTTTTACTGGCACGCCCGGAGGGAGTCGAACCCCCAACCTACGGATCCGTAGTCCGTCGCTCTATCCAGTTGAGCTACGGGCGCACAACACATATTTTAGCATAACCCCATACGCGCATCCGCGGGCAACGGCAGAGGTGCGCGGCACCGTCCGCGAGCCATCTTCCGGCAGGCACAATGCGAATTGCCCCGGCCTTTCACGCTCCCTTCGCGCTGGCCGGCCGGAAAGCGCCGTCGCTCATTCCAGGCCGAGCTCGCCGTCGCTCAACTTGTCGTCCGAGAAATCGTCTGCGTCCACGGAGTCCATGGCGGCGTCGAGATCCTCGAGCAGCGCGTCCACGTCCTCCCGGCTTTCGATCCTGACCTCGCTGCCGCCTCCGCCTTCCTCGCCGCCGCCCGGACCGCAGGAGGGGGCAAGAAAGGCGAGGGCGAGGAGAAGCACCGCCATTGCCGGGACGGCAAACGCCCTGCGCAGCGCATACCTTCTATCCACCGGGCTCACCCCCCATCCAGCCGCCGTCAGGCCGCCTCGGGGACCTGGTTCCTCAGCTCCTGGATGTCCGCCCTTATGGTCTGCTGGTAGAAGAGCCTGATGTCCAGCACGTCCTGGCGCACCGTCCTGAGCAGCCCCCGGGCTTCCTTGATCAGCGACATGAGCCGTCCCTTGGCCTGCTCTGGCGTGAGCCCCGCGATCTCCTCGAGCTTGTCGACGAAGGCCGCGTAATCCCGCGAGAACTCCTCGAACATCCCGTCCCAGGTGGCCAGGTCCTGCGAGAGCTTGGAGACGTCATAACCCTTGGCGCTCATCTCCTCGAGGAACGCCTCCACCTTTCCCTTGACCTTCTCGTACGCCCTGGCGTGCCTCTCCTCGTTGTTCTCGAAGCGGGTGATGACGAGCTCGATGCGCTGCCGGATCATCTCCCAGCGCTGCTCCAGCCTCTGCTGCAGCGGGCCCTCCTCCTGTCCCGGCTGTTCCTCCTGAGCCCACGCGGCGGTGGTCATGAGCGCCATGGCTATGACCAGTGCGCCCGCGATTATGCATGATCTACGCATGCGCCGACACCTCCCCTCGTTCCCGTTCGCCGCGTAACGGATGCCGCCGTGCTTGCCTTCAACCATAAGTCTAACGGCAGGATCTTAAGAAAGTGTTAATTTTCCTTTAGGCGATTTTAACGGGCGGGGGGCTTTTCGCCCGTCCCCTGCATCACCCTCCCTGGCTTCCACCACAACCGCCGCTAACGCGCCTCTCTTCCCTCCCGCCCCGGAACCCGCCGGAGATGGCGCCCTGCGGGCATGCCCGCTTGCACTCCAGGCAGCGGATACAGTCCGGGGAGCCAGGGTCCTCGAAGATGTCGATATCCACGGGGCAGACCTCGCGGCACCTGCCGCACGAGTTGCACAGCGCGCCGTCCACCGTCATGCGGTAAAGGCTGAAGCGGTTGCAGAGGCCCAGCACGGCGCCCAGCGGGCAGAAGGCGCGGCAGAAGGGGCGCTTGCTGAACATGAACCAGATGAGAAACCCGCCGAGGATCGCCATTTTCAACCAGAAGAACCAGGCGGCCGGGGGCAGGGGGTCCTGGGGAGGGGCCAGCTTGAGTAACACGCCTCCCTCCAGGGCGCCCACGGGGCAGAGGCGCGAGAACCAGTTCCTCGCGGTGAGGAAGGGCACCAGCATGGCGAGGAAAACGAGGGCGGCATACCTTCCCCACCTAACACCGCGGGGAAGGCGCAGTTTGGGAAGGGGTATCCGGTAGAGCAGGTCCTGGAGAAAACCGAAGGGGCATATCCAGCCGCAGGGCATCCTGCCCACCAGCGCGCCCACCAGGCCTACCGAGCCCAGCACGTAGAGCAACGCGCCCAGCCCCTCCGCGAGATAACCCTTCACGCGGGGGGAGAGGAGCGTGAAGGAATGCTGCAGGCTGCCGATGGGGCAGGAGAAGACGGCTAAGGGGCAGGCATAGCAGTTCAATCCCGGGATGCACACGCCCTTCAGGTCGCCGCCGTATGTCACGCGCGATGAGAAATAAGCGAAATAGGGGTTGAGGGCCAGGAGCGCGACAAGTTGTGAAATCGTCCGTTTGCGCATCGCTCAGACCAACCCGATGCAGTCCAGGCAGACGATCACGGCATGGGAATAAACGGCGCGCGGCCCTTCCCAGAGCAGGGAAAGCCCGATGGCCAGGACGAATATCCCCAGCATGAGCAGCGCCCACCGCGTCCTCCTCCGCAAGGCGCGCCGCTCCTTCATGCCTCCCCCTTCCTCGCAAGGCCGCCGCGCACGGCCGGGCGGTTTTGCTCCCGGCCTGCATGCCCGCTCCCGGAAATTCTTCTTTCCGGATCGCGGCGACACCTTCCCGCGACGCTCACCGCAAGGAACGGGTAACTCCCTGCCTCCTGTCTCCATGTCCCCTTCCTCCCTGTCCCCTCCCTCCTGCCGCGTTCCTATCCCCTTACACCATCCTCTCACGCTTCATGGCCCTCCCGCATGACCTCCTCAAGACGAGAGCCGGATTCGCACTTGAGTTAATAACTGCGCTGTGTTAGATTATCCTCCAACCGGGGAAAGCGGCTGTCTCAGAGCGTGAGAAAGCAGCCGGATGAAACCATCGTCGAAGGGCAGGGCTTGCACCCTCACGGTTCGGGAAGGGGAGTGATCCGTTCATGCGCATCGATGCCAAGAGCCATTACGACCGCGTCACCGATGCCTGGAAGGAGTTCATGGGGGACAATTTCCACTTCGGCTACTTCCTCGCCGAGGACATGGAGCTTTCACGGGCAACCGACGTGATGATAGAGAAGATGGCGGAGCTGTGCGAGATCGACGGGGACACCAGGGTGCTGGACGTGGGGTGCGGCATCGGCACGCCGGCCTTCTATCTCCACGAAAAATACGGCTGCCGCATAGACGGGATTTCCACCAGCGAACGGGGGATAACAATAGCCAGCGAAACCGCGGCAAAGAAAGGCTACGCGGAGGTGCGCTTCCGGGTGGCCGACGGGATGGACAACGGCTTCCCCGACCGGTCCTTCGACCTGGTCTGGATCATGGAGGCCGCGCACCTCATGCTGGATAAGAAGAAGCTCTTCCGGGAATGTTACCGGGTCTTGAAGGACGACGGGACCCTGGTCATGTGTGACCTGGTGCAGCGCATGCTGCTTTCGCTTCCCCGGGGCATCATGTTCTTCTTCACCCACCTGAAGGAATATCTCCGGTTGCTGCGGGCATTCGGCCCGGGGCAGCTTCCCACCATGGGCAACTACGCTGACGCGATGATCCACGCGGATTTCCGCGAGCTCACCATCGTGGATATAACGCCTAACGTCCTGCCTACCCTCACGTGGTGGCGCAAGAACGCCGTCCATGTCCGCGACGGCGGGGGCTGCGCCTTTCCCCGCGAAGACGTGGAGACCTTCATCGCGGCCTGCGAGATCCTGGATTCGTTCTTCCGCATGGGTCTCTTCGGCTACACCATCATCAGGGCGAAGAAATAGCCGCGCGCCTTTCCTGCCGGGCCCGCGCCGTGCGGCGCCTTCAACACCCAAGAGGTATGAGGATTCTAAAACCTGTGATCTCCTGGCGGAAGGGGAGGGATGCTTGCCCTCGAGGCGGCTTTCGCCACCCTACCTCGATTGCCCAGTCGGGCGAGGGTCCTTCCCGGCCTACCGGTATCTGGATGTGGTTTCCTGGCGGAAGGGGAGGGATGCTTGCCCTCGAGGCGGCTTTCGCCACCCTACCTCGATTGCCCAGTCGGGCGAGGGTCCTTCCCGGCCTACCGGTATCTGGATGTGGTTTCCTGGCGGAAGGGGAGGGATTCGAACCCTCGAGGCGGCTTTCGCCACCCACACGATTTCCAGTCGTGCTCCTTAGGCCAGACTCGGACACCCTTCCACTGACCGATGCGCGCGCCCGCGCGCATCTCATATTATAGGTTGGGAGCATAACGAAGGCTACCGCCACCTGGATGCGCAGGAGCCTCGCCGAATTAACCGGGCTAGCCTGCCGGGGCCTTTTTGCCCACCAGGCCTCACCACGATGAGATCCGGCGCCTGGAGCGCGAGCTCCCGGGAACGGATCACATGGCCATGTGCCGCGTTGCGAGCGCCTGCGGCAAGGGACGCGGGCCTTCACCCTGTCCCGGTCTAAGCGTTCTCCCCCTGGCCTTCCCTCGCGCGCTCCTTCGCGATTATCTCCGCTGCCCTCCGCGCCGCCTGGCCCACCACCTCCGAGCAGTGCTCCAGCATCCCCGACTTGAAGGCCTCCTGCAGTTCCTGGGGATCGTACATGTCATAGGTACGGCCCATGAGCTTCATCTGGATATCGTAACAACGGCTGCTGCCGTAGCGCTCCACGAAGTCCTCCAGCAGTTCCTTGCACATCAGGTAGGACCTCATGGGCTTCATCATGTCACGGTGATCCACGCGCTCCCGGCCGAAAAGCAGCCCCATCACCATGCAGCCCCCGGTCAAGGAACCGCAGGAGCCTTCCCTGGTGAGGCCGATGCCGTCCGCCAGTCCGCTGGCCGCCTTGAACACGCCCTCCTCGTCCACTCCCAGGGCATCGAGCAGCCCCGCAACCACGGATTGCGCGCAACCGGTGCAGGTGCGCTCGTACTCCTTCGCCAGGCGGTAAGCCTTCTCCGCCAGGTCTTCCCTCTCCTCATCCGCCATTTCACCGACTCCCTTCTCCCGATCTCATCAGCCTGCCCATCCCGGGCTTCGCCGCGAAGGCCGCCCGTCCCGGCCGAGGTTGCGTCCTGCTCGACCGGAGCCCATGCCCGCCTTCCAGGAGAACAAGGCCATGCTCCCGGGCAGGTAATGTTACCGGCGCCATTCTATACCTCTCCCTGCTCGCGGTCACCCCCACCCATCGCGGCCTACGGCTCCGAAGGACCGCCCGTTCCTTGATCCGCCGCGTCTCCCTGACCCGGCCGCCTGCACCGGTGCGGCGCGACCGTTCCGTCGGCCCGCGGGAACTCGGTCACGCGAGAGCGGCGGGATGTTGTTTCCCCGCCGCCGATGATGATATAAAGGGGTTGTTTCACGGGCGTGCATCTCGACAGTGTTTTCTTCCCCGCCGCCATACCGCGTAGCAGGCAGGGGAAAGGAGAGCAGGCGTTGGCGGTACTGGGCATAGACCTGGGAGGAACCAAGACCGCCGGTATCGTCTTCCACGACGGGGAGATCGTGGAGAGGTACCGGGCGACGACGGACATCACCTCCTCCGAGACGGTGATGGCGGGCATAGTGGAGGCGTGTTCGCGCCTGCTGGAGGCGTCGGAGTCCCGCGGGCTGGAGGTGACGTCCATAGGCCTGGGCATCGCCGGCTTCATCGACTTCGAGCGCGGCGTGGTAACCGACGCGCCCAACCATCCCCTGCACGAGGCGCCGGTGCGGGACGTGCTCCAGGACGCCTTCCACCTCCCGGCCATCGTGGACAACGACGCCAACGTGGCGGCGCTGGCGGAAGCCCGCCTGGGCGCGGGCAAGGGCTGCCGCTACCTCATCCATCTCACGCTGGGTACGGGCATCGGCGGAGGCATCATCGTCGACGGCGAGGTCTACCGGGGAGCGCAGGGCGCCGGCGCCGAGCTGGGGCATATGATCATCGACGAGAACGGCCCCATCTGCAACTGCGGCGCCCGCGGCTGCCTGGAGGCGCTGGTCTCCGGGGTGGCCATCTACAAGCGCGTGGAGGAGCTCTCCTGGACCAAGAAGCATTCGCCCATGCTGGACGAATTCCGCGCCGACCCACTGGCCTTCCGGGCCGAGGCGGTGGAGAGGCACGCCACCGACGGCGACGAGTTCGCCCTCTCCATCCTGCGCACCGCCGGAAAGCACCTAGGGGTGGGCATAGCATCCCTCATCAATATCTTCAACCCCGACGCGGTGACCTTGAGCGGGGGACTGCTTGGTTGTTTCCAGTTCATGGAAGAAGAGATGCGCATGACCGTGGACGGCATGGCCATCCCCATAAGCAGGAGGCACGTGCGCATCCTCACCAGCACCCTGGGCGACGATGGGGGGACCCTGGGCGCCGCCATCCTGGCCTCCTCGCAGGGTTGATCCCGCCCGCCGCGCGCTTCCTTGCCCCCACCTCAAGGTCGCGGCGCAGCCTCGTTCTCTCCCTCGCGGCGGTGGAGCTTCTCTGCGAGCAGCGTCATGGGTATGATAATGGCTGCCGTCAGCCCCAGTCGCAGGAAGGTGAACTTCCACCCCAGAAACTGCAGCTCCATGACCTCCTGCGGCATCTTTATGCACGCCCATGCCGAGAGGAAGGCCATGACGTTGGCGACGCGGGCGCCCTTCGCCAGGAGCATGGCCGCCAGGGGGAAGGCGACGTAGAGAGGCCCGGTGGGAAGTGAGCCCAAGAGTATGGAGAGGGCCACTCCACGCAATCCCGCCTCACGTCCCAGGTACCTCACCACCATTTCCCTGCTGACCCACACCGCGAAGAGGCCCATGAGGATCATCACCGCCGGGAGGATAAATACCATTTCCTGGAAATATTCCCATGAGACGCGGAGCGCCCGCGACCCCTTATCCCGGCAGGCGAGGGACAGCGCGGCGAAGGCCGCGACGGACAGCGCGAGGAAGAAGAGGTCCCACTTTATCCTCTTGCGCAGGGGTTGCTTCAGCCTTGTTTCTCCCGGCTGTTTCTCTTCCCCCGGCATCATCGCCATCTCCATCACCTCCAGTCCAGGGGCTCAGGCCAGTATCAAGCCCATGAGGACCGCGATCACCAGGGCCGCCAGGAAGCTCAAACCGTTGCGCAGCAGGGCGAAACGCCTGCCGAGCTCGTTTATCTCCAGCGGCAGGAAGACGAACCCGATCATGCTCAGGGTGGTGATGAAGGCGGCCATGGCCATCACCCCGGCACCCATCTCCAAGAGCGAACTGGCCAGGGGGAAGGCGATGATGGCCGGGATGAAGAGCACCGCGCCTAGGAGGACGGCGATCAACAAGCCCAGCAAGCCCCTGTCCCCCCCGATGCTGGAGGCGATCCAGCGGGGCGGTATGAAACCCACGATGATGCCGATCACCGCGATGATGGCTAGGACGCTGGGCCCCATGCGCCTCAAGGCGTTCCAGGCTATGCGCAGCGCGCTCTTCGTCTTCTCCCTGTCCTTCAGCAGGGAGGCCAGCAGGCACGCCGCCACGAGGGAGTCTATGACCACGGCCGTCAGGGACATGACCGTCACCCCTCCTTCTTTCCGCCCTTGTGCGCTTTCCCCTCGCCACCTCCCTCGGCATTCTCGCAGAGGGAGATGAACTCGCTGAGCATGCCCACCCTCTCCCTGAGCGCACCCAGCCACGCTTCCAGTCGCTTCTCACCCCGCGGCGTGATGGAATAGATGCGCTTGGTGGGGCCGGCTTTTCCCTCCTGCCAGCGCGAGCGCAGGAGCTGCGACCTCTCCATTTCCCTGAGCGCACGGTAAACGGCCGCCGCATCCGGTGGCGGGCCCGGAAAAGGTATGCGACCTATCTCCTCGATCAGCTGGTACCCGTGGCTCTCCTGCCGTTTGATGAGGTATAGCAGGCGCGGCTCCACGAAACCCTTCTGGGGTCCCTCGATCACGAAACGCTCGTGGTTGCGCAGGTCGACCTCGCCTCGACTTTCCGCTCCCGGCACCGCCCTCTTCGCCATGTCTTCCTCCTGCCTCAACCGCATGCAATAACTATATGTATTATAACATATATATGTAAAATGTAAATAGTAAAACGGCGGTGACGTTATCCTCCGAGGCGAGGCACTTTTCTCCGCGCGCACCGGCCGTCCGGCCGGCTTCAGTCGTTACCGGCGGAATGCAGGCGGTCGAGGCGTCGTGAGGCGACGATGTCCGCGCCCGTGTTCAGTATGTCCGCCACGATGACCTGGCCGTCCTCGACGGGCGCCTCCAGCACCACGCCCGCCAGGGACCTGACCGCCTCCTTCACAAGGGGCTTGGGTATGGGTTTCGTGGACACCACAGGTAAAAGGGGGAGTATGCCGTTGCGCACCTTGACCGTGGTGGTCACCATGCGGCGCGGGTCGCGGAACTCCTCCTCAGCGTAACGCCTTCCTATCTCGCAGTCGTTCCCCTTCACCTCGAGGATCTCCCCGTCCTCCTCGACCAGCTCCAGGGAGCAGCTAAGCGGGCAGTTGATGCAGGTGAAGGAATGTGTCTTTCTCACTTCGCCCCGTCTCCCTCTTCCTCGCCGCCTTCGCCCCCACCCCCGGTGTCGGGCATGACCTCGATCCTCACCTCTCCCCTCTCCCGCAGGGACTTGAGCTCCTCCGGTCCCGCCTTCACCCTGACCATCTCCGGGGGGCGCACCATCTTCGCCCTGCGCCCCGCCAGCGCCTTCTCTCCCACGACCAGGTTGGGGCGCACCGCGCGCTCCGGGTGACGCACGCGGAAATAGAAGGAGACCTCGCGATCGAGGCCCCGCAGGATTTGCGGGACCACGAACTTCACGTTGCGCCCGGGCTCCACCCGCAGAGGCGCTTCCCTTTCCCTCTTCCTCCCCACCAGCACGTACTCCGCCGCCGCCCTCCCGGCCACTTCCGCGGTATGGGTCACGTAATCCACCAGGTCGAACACGTTCATCACGTTCCCGCAGGCGAAGATACCGTCCACGGAGGTCTCCATGCGCTCGTCCACGACCGGCCCCGCGGTCGCGGGGTCGAGGGCCACCCCGGCCTTCTTGGAGAGCTCGTTCTCTGGAATGAGCCCCACCGAGAGCACCAGGGTATCGCAGGGCACCACGCGCTCCGTTCCCCGCACCGGCTTCAGGTCCTCGCCCACGCGCGACACGGTCACCGCCTCCACCCTCTTCCTGCCGTGGATGAAGGTCACCGTGTGGGAGAGGTGTAGCGGTATGTCGAAATCGTGCAGGCATTGCACCACGTTGCGCGTGAGGCCCCCCGGGTGGTCCATGATCTCGTAGACCCCCTCCACTTCCGCCCCCTCCAGGGTGAAGCGGCGCGCCATGATGAGCCCGATGTCCCCCGACCCCAGGATGACCACCCGCCTGCCGGGAAGTAGCCCCTCGATGTTGATGTCCCGCTGCGCCGCTCCCGCGCATATGACCCCCGCCGGGCGGTAGCCGGGGATGAGGATCTGGTGGCGCGTCCTCTCCCGGCAGCCCATGGCCAGCACTAGCGATCTGGGCCTTATTTCCAGGATACCTTCCCTCGCGTTGACCGCCGTGATGCTGCGGTCAGGCTTCAGGTCCAGCACCATGGTGTTCAGCTTCACCTCGATGTCCGTCTTCTCCACCCGGTCTATGAAGCGCTGCGCGTACTGCGGCCCGGTGAGCGTTTCCTTGAAGACGATGGACCCGAAGCCGTCGTGGATGCACTGCGGGAGTATGCCGCCCAGCTCCACGTCGCGCTCGATGATCATGACGTCCTTGAGCCCGGCCTCGTATGCGGCCAGGGCGGCTCCCAGCCCCGCGGGGCCCGCCCCTATGACCGCCAGATCCGGTTTCCTCACCTTGTGCATCCCTCAACCTCGCATGAGCATGTCCTTGCTCTCCCCCACGAAGACCGGAGATGCGCCGCCGCTCTTGGTGATGGAGGTGATGGGCACGCCGAGCTCGCGCGCCAGGATGGCGGCCACGCGGTGGGTGCAGAACCCACCCTGGCAACGCCCCATCCCCACGCGCGTGCGCCGCTTCACGGCGTCCAGGTCGCGGGCCGGGATGATGGAATGTATGGCCCTCACGACCTCCGCCTCGGTCACGTACTCGCAGCGGCACACGATGTGCCCCCACCGCGGGTCCTCACGGATAAGCAGGCCGCGTTCGCGGTCGCTCAACTCCGCGAAGCGCGGGGTCGCCGGCCTCAGGGGGTTAAAGTCGGCTCGGGGCTCGCGCGGCACTCCCAGCTCGTGGAGGAAGCCCATGACCATCTCCACGATGGCCGGCGCGGAGGCCAGGCCGGGAGATTGTATCCCCGCAACGTTGACGAAACCGCGCACCCTCTCCGAGGCCTCGATGACGAAGTCCTCATCCAGGGTGGGGGCGCGCACGCCGCTAAAAGCGGAGATGATCGCCTCCCTGGGAAATTCCGGCAGCAGGTAGTGGAAACGCTCGAAGATCTCTTCGATCTCCTCGGCGGAGATGGAGGTGTCGTACTTGTCCTCCACCTCCACCGCCGTGGGACCCAGCTGCAGGTTGCCCTCCGCAGTGGGCATGGCTCCCCCGCCCTTGGAGCGTTCTTTCTTCATGCCCGGCAGCTTGAAGAGCGCCACGCTGGAGTGCACGTACTCGCTGGTAACCTCGCGGTCGAAGAGGAGGGTGGCCCCCTTGCGCGGGTGGATCCTGAACCCGCCGGCCCCGGCCATGTCGGCCACTTCGTCGGCGAACACTCCCGCGGCGTTCACCACCAGCTTCGTGGATATCTCGCCCCGCCCGGTGATCACGCCGCGCACGTGGCCCTCCTCGACCCTGATCCCCGTGACCTCCGTGTCCAGGAGGACCCTGGCGCCGTTGATAACCGCGCTCTCCGCCAGGGCTATGGTCAGCTTGTAGGGACACACCAGGCCGTAATTGGGATCGAAGACCCCGGCCACCGCTTCTGGGGTCACGTTGGGCTCCAGCTCGAGCACCTCCTCGCGGGCAAGGATGCGCAGCCCCTTTATCCCGGCCTTTTCACCGTAGGCCATGATGCCCTCGGGTATCTTTACGTTGAGCATCTCCCGCAGCTCGTCCTCGCCCATCGATCGCAGTGCCTCCTCCGGAAGGGATCGCGGGGTGACCACGATGAGCAGGCCCTGCCGCTTGAAATCCACGTCCAGGCCCCGTACGAAATCGTCGTACATGTAGTTCCCGCGGACGTTGAGCTTCTGCTTGAGGGTTCCGGCGTCTTCGCCGATGCCGGAATGGATCTCGGCGTTGTTGGCCTTGCTCGCCCCGCAGGCCACGTCGGATTCCTTTTCCAGGACCACCACGTCGGGTGTGTAGCGGGTCACCTCCCTGGCGACGGCGCAACCGATTATCCCGCCCCCCACTATCACCACTTGCGCGGACGCGGGAAGCTCCTCGCTCTTGCGTCCCGTCGCTGGCGACCGCGTCTCTCTCCTCACTGCGACTCCTTCATCCTGCCGCCACCCGCACGGATCTCGGGCTTCGGGCACATGCGGGCAATGCCTTTCTAATTCTAACGGCAG
>CAKZMC010000125.1 GCA_937128055.1 uncultured Actinomycetes bacterium
GCAAGAAGATGCGCAAGAAGAAGCACAAGAAACTCCTGAAGCGTACCCGCTGGCAGAGAAGGAACAAATAAGGATTCACCTCTCAACATAAGAGAATGGGGTCGGCACTTCTTCCGCGCGGCACCTTCACGGGGCAAGGGATACCCAGCCTCTTTGCCTTTTCCTCAACCTGAAAACCGGTCGTATAGGTTTTCCTTCTCCTCCCCCGGAGAGATAAAGATAAAGGATAATTAAGGCATGGCCGTAAGATGTTCATGACATGACAAGTGTTTTCGGATCGGGAAAGAGCGGTAAGCGGGGGGCTCGGGCGGGAGAAGCGCGTCTCGCCCGGCGGCGCTACCGGAGAATGCGCTGCGGGAGGGGAACCTCGACTCCATGCGAGAGCGGGGCGCTCGTTCCCTAAAACGGCCGTTCCTTCTCTTCCTTGCCTTTTTGCTGCTCTACAACCTAACCCTTGAATCCCCGCTCACCAGCGACTGCATGCCGAACATGTACCTGCCGTTTTCGATGCTCAAACACGGCTCTATAAGCCTCTCTTTCTTCCAGGAGCTCTATATCGCGGGGAGACCTTATTACCTGGTTCCCTTCCGGGAAGGACTTCATTCCATATTCGGGATCGGCACCGCCCTCTTCGCGTTGCCCTTTTTTCTGCCCTTTGCCTTCGGCAGGTCGATCCCTTCTTTTCTGACCATTATCTACGTGTCCAAGCTCGCCGCCTCTTTCTACGTCGCCCTCAGCGCCGCCATTCTTTACGCCGCCCTGCGCAGAATCACCGAGAGAAGTGGGCCGTGCTCATCTCGCTGGCATACGGCATTGCCACCCCCGCCTTTTGCACCAGTTCACAGGCCTTGTGGCAGCACGCTCCCTCGCAGTTTCTTCTTGCTTTGACCGCCTACCTGCTGGTGCGGGGAAAGGAAAGCCGCTTTTTCACGGCCTTAGCGGGAATTCCCCTGGGCCTCTCGGTGCTGGTGAGGACGACGAACCTGGTCTTTATCCCGCCCTTACTGCTGTACGTACTATGGAAAAGGCGCTCCGAGGCTGTCGCTTTCCTGCTTTGCATGCTGCCGGCCGGCGCTATCACGGCTTTCTACAATCAAGTGGCCTACGGCGCGTTCTATCGCTTCCCGCTCATGGCCCCCAAGTACCTGCTTCCCGCCAGCGAGTTCAGCAAGTACAACGAATCCGGCGGTTTCTGGCAAACGAATTTCTTCGTCGGCTTCTTCGGAAACCTAATCAGCCCCAGCAGGGGCCTTTTCTGTATCTCGCCCATTCTCCTGCTCGCGGCCGCGGGTATGTTCTTGCTGTTCAAGCTGAGGAAGGAATGTGACGCCGACCGTTCTGCCCTCCTGGCCTGTTTCTTCCTCGCATTCGTCGCGCAATTGCTCCTGGTATCCAAGAAGACGGACTGGACCGGCGGCTTGAGCTTCGGAAACCGCCTCCTCGTGGATACCCTCCCCTTTCTTGTCTTCTTGTTCGTGCCCCTCTGCGCCTATTTCGGAAAAATCCAGCGGAAACCGACCAGGAGGCTGCTGCTGTGCCTTGCCGTCATCCTGTTCCTGATCTCGGTGTTCTTTCAGCTGGAAGGTGTCTTCTCCTACGACCGAGGCAGCTGGGACATCTGGAACCAGCCTGAAGGTTCCATGTGGAGTATCGGAAAAAGCCAGCTCTTGTTCTACCTGCAACGCCCCGACATCTTCATTCCTCCCCTGGTCAAACACATGAGCGGCGAGCCGGTACGCATCGGCTCGTTCGAGGTGGACGTATCTCGCGGTCTTCCGCGCTTGCGTTTCCGCCTCTCGGAGCTGGTATTCATGCGGTGGTACGCCATCCCCCCGGAGGGAACGGAGAGAATCCCCCTTTTCCGGCTCTACGGCATCAAGGGGGAAAACGACCTGCTGATAACGGAGGAGGATCTTGCCGGCATTCCCGGCGGTCACGACCCCGATTACCTGCGGGATCTTATCGTTACCTCCGCCTCTCTCGAGGTGGAGGTAACTGAGCCTCTCAGCGATATCAAGAAGACCTACCGCCTGCGGTGATCAGCATGCTCCCCGCGGATGCCGCATGAAGCGTGCCGGTGACGGCATTGCCCCGGACATGGTAATAATTTCGCCGTTGGCTCCCCCGACATCGAAAAGGAGGCGCCGGCCTCTCGCCTTGCCATGGAAGGCCTGAAGCCCTCACTGGCCAAGATGGGTGCTTCAGGAGGGCTTTCGCTTCTGGAATAATGTAGGCGGATATCCGATAATGAGACGATGCCGAAGGTACAAGAACGGAAAACGTGTCCTCACGCGCGGTAGACAACCGGCACGAGGCGAAGGGATGAGCATGGTCCCGGAGAAAGAGAGCAAAGCCGTGCTCGCTGCACGCCAAGATGGAAGTGGGAGATGACATGAGAAGGCTGGCAACCATCGCCGTCGCCACGGTTCTTCTGCTCTCTCCGCTAACGGGAACCGCGCGGGGCGAGTCCGCCGGCGAACCCCTGTTCGCGTATCTCCTTGACCTGACCGGACAGGAACAAGGCACGGTTTCGGTCACCCTTCAGTGGGAGTCCCCACAGAATCCTGCCAAGTTGACCATGGACAGATCCTACGGCGAGGGGCTTGCCACGGAACTTCCCTCTCACGTCTTCGACGAGCGGGCTGTTACCGCATCGGGAAAAGAACTTACAGTAAGAAGGGAGGGCGATTCCTGGTATGTGGACGGCGAAGGGAAGATCGTCTTCAGCTACCGGGTGAGCCTGCAGGGATACGAGGCCGGGACCCCCTACCTCGACTCCCTGGCAGAGGGCGGCGCGCGCTGGCCCTATTTCCCCTTCCGGGAGAGCGGCCTGGCCTACCTTCCCGGCTACGCCGTCCTCATGCGGCCCGACCTCCCGGAACAAACGCCGGTGGGGCTGGAGGTGCTCCTCCCCGAGGGATGGACGGCGGCCGTCCCCCCGGGGGAGGGTCCGTACGAGCTGGGCGGGCTCCTCTCGAGTCCCCTCTTCGCCGGTGAGATCACCGTGCTGGAACGGGAGGGCCTGCTGCTGGCCCTTCCCGCCGCCTCCTCCCCCGCCGCGGGAACGCTCGAGGAATTCGCGGACAAGGTGGCCTCCGCCCTCGACCCGTTGCGGGGGGCGCTCGCGGGAGGCGAGGCACCCGGCGAGGATGCGGCGGAGGGGATGGCGCTCGTCCTGCTCCCGGGAGGCGAGGGCGACCGGGTGGAGGACGCCCCCTACTTCCCGGAGCCCTTCGCAAGCACCGCGGTGCTTCCGGTCCCCGCGGACGCGGACATACTCAGCGACGCCTGCCTGGAGGCCTCCGTGCGCGAGGTGGCCGCGCTCCTCCTGCGGCGCTCCCTCTCCCCCCAGCCCGAGGCGAGGTGGCTGCTCGCGGGCGCGGCCTGGTACCTGCAGGACCTGCTGCCCTACCGGGCCGGGACGTGGGGCGGCGCGCTCTTCTGGGACCGCTTCAGCCGGCGCTACCAGGCCTACCGGGAGGCCCTCGAGCGGGAGCCCATGTCCCTCGCCCAGGCGGGCGTGGCGGCCAACGGTGACGCGGACGCGGCCGCGATCCTCGCCTGCGGGGGCGCCGCGGCCTGCGCGGCGCTGGACGCGGAGCTCCAGGCCCGCCAGCCGGCGGGCCTGGACCTTATCTCTTTCCTCGCCAGCCTCGCCAACCTGCGCGGGGAGGAGGGCGGGCCGGCAAACGCGGACATACGCTCGCTGCTCGAGGCCGTGAGCGGGCGGGACTGGTCGGCGTTCTTCCGCGACCATGTGGAGGCCTCCCGGGAAATACCCGCATCCTCCTTTTCCTCCCTGCGCATCGCCGGGGAGGAAGGGCCGTCGCTGCCCGCCCGCGGGGAGGGGGGATCCACCTCCGCCCCCGAGTGGATACTCCTGGCCGTCGCCGTGTTCCTGGTGCTGCTCATCCCCTTCGTCCTCGAGCCCTACACCATGCGGCCGCGCAAGCCCGGCTTCCTGGAGAAGAAGCTGCGCGAGGAGGAGTAGCCAGCGCGGGGCCGGGCGGGGCCCGTGCGGCGCGGGGGGACCATCTCTCACCTGGGACTTGCTCGAACTGATGCTGTATCGTCTCAGTAGGCGCTTTCCGGGTTGAAAAAGATTGAGAGACCACCCTATCATCCCGACAAACAAA
>CAKZMC010000126.1 GCA_937128055.1 uncultured Actinomycetes bacterium
CAAGATAATCGAGGTGATCACCGACCCGGAGAGGATGAACAGGATGTCTGAAAGGAACTTGAGAAAGGCAAGGGAGTATTCAGAGGACATACTTTCGGAAAGGAGAAGAGAATTCTATACATATGTTCGCGAGGAAACCGAGAGATGGTTAAGGGAGAACCGGAGGGCTTGATCCAGGGCAGGAAGATACTTTTTGTCACGACAATAAGTCGGACGATAGAGGGTTTCTTGCTGCCATACGCGAAGGCGATAAGGGATGCCGGCGGAACCGTGGACGCTATGTGCAGCGGTGAAATTGATGATATAGAAGGAGATTTTAGGAAGATATGGTCGGAAAAATTCACAAGAAACCCGGTGTTATCGTTTATCCAAATGCCCTTTCTCTTGATGCGTATAAGGAGGTCTATCGATTGCGAGGGTTACGATGTGGTCCACGTGCATACCCCGATAGCCAGCTTCATCACCCGGTTATCCATGGGCCTTATCAATAAAAGCAAAAGGCCGAAAGTGATATATACCGCTCACGGTTTCCATTTCCATCCTCTGGGTAAAAGAATCGCGAACACGTTGTTTAAAAGCATGGAAAATATCGCCTCCAGATACACGGATTACATCATCACCATAAACGAATGGGACTATGAGGCGGCAAGGAAATTCAGGTTTATAAAAGAAGACAGGATCATATACATAAAGGGTATAGGGGTGGATTCAAGAGAGTATGATCCGGCAAGAGTGAGTGATGCGAACATCGAGGAGCTAAGGAGGGAAATAGGTTGCGAGGGTAACACAAAGCTCTTCTGTATGATAGGGGAATTCATTCCAAGAAAGAGGCATATCGATGTAGTGGACGCTGTGATGGAGCTGAGAGACGCTGCGATTAAGGTCGTTTTTGTGGGAGACGGCAGATTGAAGAGTTTAATAGAGAAAGAGATCAGGGAAAGGGATTTAGCGGAAAAGGTTGTTATCTTGGGTTATAGGAATGACATTCCTAATATTTTAAAGGCATCAGAAGCGTTGTTG
>CAKZMC010000127.1 GCA_937128055.1 uncultured Actinomycetes bacterium
ATGCTCAACGACCTGGGCGAGGTGACCTTCTGGAACACGGGGGCGGAGAGGATGTTCGGGTACACGGCGGACGAGATGATGGGGAAGGACCTCCACAAGATGATCCTGCCTCCGGAAAAGCAGGTAACATACAGGCGCGATATGACCGCCTTTGCGGTGAGCGGCTCGGGGAGCATATTCGGAAAGGCGCACGAGTTCACGGGCAGGCGCAAGGACGGCCGCACATTCGTCATGGAGCTCTCGCTCTCCTCCCTGCGCGTGGGGGACCGCTGGCACGCCGTCGGCATAGCACGTGACGTCAGCGAGCGCAAGGAGGCGGAGGAGAGGATGCGCGCCGCCAATCGCGAGCTCGAGGCCTTCGCCCACACGCTCTCCCATGACCTGCGGGGCATGCTCTCCACGGCATACGGGTACGCGCGCATGCTCCAGAGGGTCTGCGGTGACTCCCTGGACCGGGAGAGGCGTTCCTGGCTGGAGGAGATAATCAACGTCCTTACCAGGATGGACCATTTCACCACCTCCCTGCTGGAATACGCCCGGGCGGGCATACCGGAAGGCGTGGTAACCTCCATATCCCTGCGGGAGGCGCTTGACACGGCCCTGCGAGGGCTGGAGGCCACTTTTGTGAAGAAATGTGTGGGGGTCTCCGTCACGGGCGAGCTACCCACCGTGAGGGCGGACGCCACCAGGCTTCAGCAGGTCCTCCACAACCTGCTCCACAACGCCGCAAAGCATGCCGGAGCCGCCGCACCGCCGCTGGTCTCGGTATCAGTGTCAACCCAGGGAGAGGAGGTCCTCGTCTCGGTCACCGACAACGGCAGGGGCATCCCGGCGGAGAAGCTGGACATCATCTTCGAGCCCTTCGTGCGCCTTCGCGGCGAGGACCCATCCCAGGGGCTGGGCATAGGCCTCTCCACCGTGCGCCGCGCCGTCGAGGGGTGGGGCGGCAGGGTATGGGCGGAATCCGAGCCGGGCAGGGGGACCACCTTCTTCTTCACCGTTCCCCGGGCTTGAGCCCGCCGGAAACCGCGATCCCGCGCCCATGCCGTCATCCCGTCTGTCCTTTATACGCACCACGAGCTTGCATGCGGCATGGGCTTTCTCTTGCGAGGACACTGATGCTTTCCCGGTCGAGGATGACAAGGAGGCAGGGTATGGGCGGAATCCGAGCCGGGCAGGGGGACCACCTTCTTCTTCACCGTTCCCCGGGCGCCGGAGATGGCCTGACTTTGCGTCAGGTTATTGCCAGCGGCCGGCACAAGGGGTTAGAATCTTCCCGTCCAGGCTGATCGGCGGCCGGCTACGGGCAGCTTGCAGGGATGGAGTCTCTCAGAAAGGACGAGGGGGTAGGCTTCCATGAGCGTTCTCTACATTCCAAAGGACGACGGCACCTACGAAAAAGTCCCGGTGACCCCTGAGAACACGCAACGCTATATCAAGAGCATCCCGCTCTACGCGCAGGACGACGATCCCACCTTCTGGCCCCTGGACCGCATACGCGCCATGCAGGAAGAGATGTTCAAGCGTCAGATGGAATGGGTGTGGGACGGCCACGAGTACTACAAGCGGCTGTTCGCGGCGCACGGCATCGAGCCGGGGGATATCCAGAATCTGGATGACCTGGAGAAGCTCCCCCTCACCTTCAAGAAGGACTACATGGCCGAGCCCGAAGCCTTCAAGCTCAGACCTTCCAACCCCACCCTTTACGACTGGATATTCGACGTCACCTACACCACCGGGTCCACCACCGGTGTTCCTACCGCTTTCTGGAACACCATCCACGACGCCCACGGCATCTGGCAGATGCTCTTCCGCGGCATCAAGCTGGGCGGTTTCCCGCCCTATGCGCGCGGGATCAACCTCTTCCCCCTGGGTCCTGTGCCGCACATCGGGTTCTTCCGCGCCCGTGACATCGGGATGATGGGGCTCGGGACCTTGAACATGTACGGGTGCACCGGCATGACCTACCCCGAGTTCCCCGTGCACCGCTCCATGGACTACGCCATCGACCTCATCGAGAAGGGCAGGGCCGAGGTGTGGCTGGGTATCGCAAGCTTCATCCGGCGGCTGATCATGAAGGCGGAGGAGGAGGGGCGCGACTTCTCGGCCACCAAGCACATCCAGGCCCTGGGCGAGGCCTGCCCCAAGGGTATGCGCGACGACATCCGGCAGCGCCTCATGAACATGGGGGCCGAGGACCCCTTCGTCTCCAACTCC
>CAKZMC010000128.1 GCA_937128055.1 uncultured Actinomycetes bacterium
CCAGGCCACCCACGATGCTGGCCAGCGCCCCCTCCATGCCGGCCACCACCACCACCACATAGGCGTCGCGAAAGATACCTCCGTGGGAGAGCAGCCGGTGCACGCCCGCCACCCCCACGTCGTAGAGCCGCTCAACGTAGTTGCCGGTGAGTTCGGCGGTCAGGGCGGCTTCCTCGGCCACGGGAATATCCGCTGTGCCCCCGGTGACCACCACCACCTTTCCCGCGAGCTCCTTCCTCTCGCGCCGGATGACGATGAGGCGGGCCAGCGGGTGGTATTCGGCTTCCGGGTAGCTCTCTCGCAACGACAGGTAGGCATCCTCGCTCGCCCGTGTCAGCAGTACGCTCCCTGCGTTCTTCTCCAGGAGCGACTGCACGATGGGCTGTAGGGTTTCCCGTGGCTTGCCCTCGCAGTAGACCACCTCGGGCAACCCCTTACGCAGCTCGCGGTGGTGATCGACATGGGCGAATCCCAGGTCGGTGACCGGCTCCGCTGCGATAAGGGCCGCCGCCTCCGCGGTATCCGTCTCCCCGCGGCGGACCCGCTCGAGCAATTCCTCAAGCTCCTCCCTGCGCATGGCCGAATCTCCTCCTCCCGGCCCTCGCCGCGTCCGCCTGGATGTTCGTATGCGCCGCCGTCCCCTGCATTTATTTTAGTATAAGGAAAAGGGTGGGGCGTGACATAGAGGTCCCCTGCGAGGGGATTATGTAAAGCGTCGCCCGCGCTGAGCAACCGAGAAGCCAAGCGAGCCCCTACCCGTGTGGGCTTCTGCATACAACGAGGCGCTCGCTACAGCGCCCCGCTAATGCAAATCATGGCCTGCTATATTTTACCAGTTGTTATAGTTCGACCTGCGCTCCGGCTTCGGGCGAGCTTCGTTCACCCTCAGCACGCGCCCCTCGAACTCTTTGTTGTCCAGGCTTGCGATGGCGGCCTTGGCTTCCTCATCGTTGGGCATCTCCACGAAACCAAAGCCGCGCGAACGACCGGTCTGACGATCCGTGATGATGCTCACTGTGTCCACCACGCCGTACGACTCGAAGAGGTTCCGCAGGGAATCCTCGGTCGAGCCGTAGCTCAGGTTTCCCACGTAGATGTTCATCTTGCGCTGTCTCAGCTCCTTTCTCAGCCTTCTCCGCAACGACCACCTGAAAACGCGGAGAAGATGCCCCCATGCGCAGGCATCCCCAACATTTTAATGAAAACCGGGAGGCAAAGTAAAGGTTTCTCCCGGAAAGCGGAACGAGGGGCTGCTTGCGGGCGGCCGCTTGTGCCTGCGGAAAGCAGCAAAGGTCAGCGGTGACCACCCAGTTTCTTGTGCTTGTCCACCGGTCGCTCCAGCTTGTCCACCGGCTTCGCGGTGTCGTGGAAGCAGCTCCCCGGTTGCTCGCTCTCCTTCACTTTGGGATAGATTACTTCCCGCAGGAAGGCCAGGGCCGCCTCCCGGTCGCGGTCCAGGATGATGCGCTCCAGCTCCATACGTTCCCTCTCGCCGAAGGAAACACCCCAGGTCCTCAAGGATCATCACCCCTCTCGCTTCGCGGCATATCCATGCTTGCGCTATGCTGACCACGGGGACCGCATCCCCTGGATCTTCCCGCTACTTGTCTCCATCAAAGCGATCATCTGCCCACCTTATTAAGATATATCAGATATTATCCGCCACGACATATTGCAACACAGGCGAGTACGCGGGAGAGAAGGGCCACACACCTCTCACAGAGCCCGGCTCCTAGCGTTAAAATGAAGGTGGAATCCACCTATTCCAGTTAGAGTCCCCGGTGGTGGTGTATTAACCCAAAACCCCCTAGCAAAGCAATGACCACCGTGCCATCCTTTTCTCAAGGAAAAACTGAGAGACAAAGGAGAAGCACGATGGTCAACCCTACTATGGACCTGTTGGAGTGGTTGCGCAAGCAGCTGGAGGAAGCGGACGCGGACTTGTTGAGAGAGATGATGAGGTTGATGGCGAGTATGCTCATGGACGCCGAGGTGGCCGCCATCTGCGGGGCGGAGTACCGGGAGAGATCTGAAGATCGCGTAAACTCGAGGAACGGTCACCGGCAGCGGCCTTGGGACACCCGGGTGGGCACCATCGATCTCGCCATACCGAAGTTGAGAGAGGGCAGCTACTTTCCCGCCTGGCTGCTTCAAGCCCCGCCGGCGGGCGGAGAAGGCGCTCATCTGCGTGGTGGCCGATTCCTGGCTGGCCGGCGTCTCCACCCGCCGGGTGGATAAGCTGATGAAGACCCTG
>CAKZMC010000129.1 GCA_937128055.1 uncultured Actinomycetes bacterium
CGCCATGGCCATCCCAGAGGATTACGGCGGGGGCGGGCTCGACCAGGTGTCGGCATCCATGGTGAGCGAGGAGCTCTTCTGGGGATGCGCGGGCATGGCCACCGCCATCGGGGCGAACAGCCTGGCCACCACCCCCATGCTCATCGCCGGCAACGAGGACCAGAAGCACAAGTACCTGCCCCGGCTTGCCGATCCCGACAACCCCAAGTTCGCCGCCTTCTGTCTCACCGAGCCGGGAGCCGGTTCGGACGCGGCCGCCATATCCACCACCATCGTGGAGGAGGGTGACTACTACATCCTGAACGGGCAGAAGTGCTTCATCACCAACGGGGGCCTCGCCGATTTCTACACCGTCTTCTGCACCTTCGACAAGGAGAAGAAATACGGCGGCATCGCGGCGGTTATCGTGGAGCGCGCGTACGAAGGCGTCTCCATCGGCAAGCATGAGGACAAGATGGGGATCCGGGCCTCCAACACCACCGAGGTCATCTTCGACAACGTCAAGGTGCCCAAGGAGAACCTCCTGGTGCCCATGGGCCAGGGCTTTTACAACGTGATGGTGACCCTGGACATGACGAGGGCCAGCGTCGCCGCCGGGGCGGTGGGCATCGCCCGCGCCGCCTTCGAGGAAGCGCTCAAGTACGCCAAGGAGAGGGTGCAGTTCGGCCGTCCGCTCATCGCCCACCAGGCCATCAACTTCATGCTGGCCGACATGGCCATGCAGATCGAGGCCGGCAGGCGTCTCTACCTGCTGGCGGCGTGGAAGGCCTACAAACTGCAGCCCTGCTCCCTGGAGTCGTCCTACGCCAAGGCCTTCTGCGGGGACATGGCCATGCGGGTGACCACCGACGCCGTGCAGATCCACGGCGGTTACGGGTACATGAAGGAGTACCTGGTGGAGAAGCTCATGCGCGACGCCAAGATCATGCAGATCTACGAGGGGACCAACCAGATCCAGCGCGTGATCATCGGCGCCAACCTCATGGGCGTCACCGACACCTTCCCCTGGGGCTGACCAGACAAGCGATAGGGGGCGCCTCGCGGCGCCCCCTCTTTCTTGTCAAGGGATCATGTCTTGAATTTCGGTACCCCGTTGGGTATCAAAATTCAAGACCTGACCCCATGCTATCATTAGGGCATGGGGAGAATTGGAATTACTACCACGGTGCCCGTCGAGGTCATATATGCCGCCGGACATGTCCCGGCGGACCTGAACAACGTTTTCATATCCCACCCGGAACGCGGTGAACTGATCGAGGAGGCCGAGCTCGCGGGGTTCCCCCGCTCCTTCTGCGCCTGGATAAAAGGGATATACGGTGCGGTGAAACACATGACGGACATGAAGGCGGTGGTGGCGGTCACCCAGGGAGACTGCTCCAACACCCACGCCCTGATGGAGACGCTGCAGTGCGAGGGCATGGAGGTGATACCCTTCGCGTACCCCTACGAGCGAGATTACGGTCTTTTGCGCGCACAGGTAGAGGCCTTCGCCCGGCGTATGGGCACCACCCTGAAGGAGGCGGAGGAGGAGGTGCGCCGCCTGGATAGGGTGCGGAGGAAAGCGCGCCGCGTGGACGAGCTGACCTGGAAGGAAGGCCTGGTGCGCGGTTTCGAGAACCACCTCCACCTGGTAAGCTGCAGCGACCTCGAGGGCGACCCGGAGGGCTTCGGCGGCAAGCTGGACCGCTTCCTGGCGGAGGTCGAGGAGAGGATGTATGACGGCGGCTTCCGCCGCGCCGCGGACCTGGTGCGCCTGGGATACGTGGGCGTCCCTCCCATCGTTCCCGAGCTCTACGACTACCTGGAGTCGCTGGGCGCGAGGGTCGTCTATAACGAGACACAGAGGCAGTTCAGCCTGCCCTTCGACACGCGGGACCTGGTGGAGAAATACCGGCGGTACAGCTACCCTTATTCCATATTTTACCGGTTGAGGGACATAAGGCGAGAGGCGGCTCGCCGGCGCCTGCACGGGCTCATCCACTACGTGCAGAGCTTCTGCTTCCGGCAGGTGGAGGACATCATCCTGCGCCGCTCGCTCGACCTGCCCATACTAACCCTGGAGATGGACCGCTCGTCCCGCCTCGACGCCCGCACCAGGATGCGCCTGGAGAACTTCGTCTCCGTGCTGAGGAAGGGGAGGGGATGATGGATGCCCATTACGGGGTCGACCTGGGCAGCCGCTGCGTTAAGGTGGCCGCCGAACAGGAGAACGGGGGATACCGCTTCCTCGGCCCCTTCGACACCGCTGGCTTTTACCGCAATTTCGTGTCCCCGGACAGGGAAGGGGGCAGGCTCCTTTACGCGGAGTTGGGCATGGCGGGAGGCGTGCCCCTGACCGTCACCGGTTACGGGCGAGCGCGCCTGGGCGGGGGCGCAACCGCGGTCCCTGAGCTGGAGGCCGTGGTGGCCGGCGTGCGCGAGCTCACCGGCCTGCGGGACGCGCTCATCCTCGACGTGGGGGGGCAGGACTCCAAGGCCCTGCTCATGAGCGGGGGATGCCTGGCCGACTTCGCAGCCAACGACCGCTGCGCCGCCTCCTCGGGCCGCTTCATGGAGAACATGTGCTCGGTTCTGGGCATGAGCCTGGAGGAGCTGGGGAGTCACTGGGAGGATCCCGTGGAGCTCTCGTCCACCTGCGCCATTTTCGGGGAGAGCGAGCTGGTGGGGCTGCTGGGGGAGGGAGTGCCCAGGGAGCGCCTGGCGGCGGGGGTCAACCACGCCATCCTGCGCCGCCTGCTGCCGCTTCTCGCACGCTTCCGCGCCTCTTCCCTGGTACTCACCGGCGGGGTGGCGTACAATAAGGCCCTGCGCATGCTCATCGGGGATAAGTTCGGCACGGAGCCCCTGGTTCCCCAGCCCCCCGATTTCGTGGCCGCCGTGGGGTGCTGCCGCCTGGGGACGGACGCGGAGGTACGGGATGGAGGAAGGTTTTGAGATCACCGCGGGCGTGCACTTCGACGCCGCGCACTGGCTGCCCGGATACCCCGGACCATGCGCCCGCATGCACGGGCACCGCTGGCGTGTGGAGGCGGCGGTGGCCGGCACGCAACTGGACGAGAAGGGCATCCTCCTAGACTTCCTGGAGCTGAAGGGGTGGCTGCAGGAGACGGTGGCCGCCTTCGACCACCGCTGCCTCAACGAGGTGGAGCCCTTCACGGAGAGGCCGCCCACCTCGGAGAACCTGGCGCGACACGTCTACGGCGAGCTGGCGAGGAGGATCGGGGAGGCGGCGGGCAAGGTGCGCCTTTCCTGGGTGAGCGTGTCGGAGTCGCCGGAAACGCGCGTGGTTTACCGGGAGACTTGAGCCGGGGCGGGAGCCGCGCAGGCCGTCGGCGGTGAGGCGCGGAAGAAGCGGTTGGGACATGGACGGGATGCGGGACAGGCGGAAGAAACCGGCTAAGAACCTGGTTCTCCTCTCCGGGGGCCTGGACTCGGCCGTTAACCTGCTCCTGGCCCTGCGGCGGGGAGGGGTGGGACTGGCCGTCACCGTGGACTACGGACAGAGGGCGGCGCGGCGCGAGGTGGAAAAGGCCGCCGCGCTCTGCGCGGAGCACGAGGTAGGGCACGCGGTTATCGAGGCCTCTTGGCTGGGTGAATATTCCAGAGATGCCCTGACCACGCCGGATGCCGGCCTTCCGGTGATGCCGCCGGGCGAGCGGGAGCCGAGTGGCGAAACGGATGAGCTCTTGCGCGCGCTGTGGGTCCCCAACCGCAACGGGCTGCTGGCCAACATGGGAGCCTGCCTGGCGGAGGCGCTGGGGATGAGGTACGTGGTCATGGGCCTGAACGCGGAGGAGGGGGCCGTCTTTCCCGACAATTCGGCCGCCTTCGTAAGGGAGGTGAACCGCGCCTTTTCCTATTCCACGCTCTCCCGCGTGCGCCTGAGAAGTTTTACCGTGGGAATGAATAAAATGGAAATCCTGGGCATGGCCATCGCCCGCGGCCTCGATTTTCGGCACCTATGGTCGTGCTATAATGGGGGGGAACTGATGTGCGGTTACTGCCCATCCTGCGCCCGCATCCTCGCGGCCGCCGAGGGGTTAGGCGAGACGGAGAGGCTAAAGGGATACTTCGAAAGCATGCGCCCGCCGCAAAGGGACGCCGTTCAAAGGGGAGAGATTCCATGAAGGGAAAATACATCAAGGGCAAGAGCATCACCTATGACGGCACACAACTGCGTTCCCATTACGCCTTCACCGAGCACGACGTGCAGGGGGACTCCGTGGTCGCTTTCCGCGGCCCCTGCCGGGTGGGGGTGGACGATCTCGTAGACCTGGAGGACCGCAAGAAGAGGGCGGCGATCTACAGCGAGGAGATGGCCCATTTCATCGTGGAGCTCTTCGGGCGCGGCCTCGACCTGACCCTGGCTGTACAGCGCCTGCTCCTCTGCGTCATAAAAGACGTCATCGAGGAGCTGAAGCCGGAGCTTTTCATCAACCGCCGCGGCGACGACCTCTACATCGAGGTGGAGGTGGACGAGGGCGAGGAGGAGAACCGCAAGCTGACGGTGAGCGTGGCCACCGCCAGCCCCGTATCCACGCTCATTCACACGGGCATCAACATCTCCAGCCGCAACACCCCCGTGCCTACCCTGGGGCTGGACGACCTGGAGATCCCCGTGGACGACTTCATCCTCAAGGTACTGCAGGGGTTCGTCAACGAGATAAAGGGGATGGAGCTGGCGCGCTGCAAGGTGCGCGCCGTCACCTGAGAAGCCTCCGCGGACCGGCAGGGCGGCCCAGTGCGCTCGCCACGCGCAAGGGACGGGGAAACGGGTGACTGCCGTTGAACGTCTGCGAGATATTTCCATCCTTCCAGGGCGAGGGCGTGCTCGCCGGCGTGGCCCAGGTCTTTTTAAGGCTGGGAGGATGTAACCTGGGCTGTTCCTATTGCGACACGCCTTGGGCGAGGTCGGAGGCGGACGCGTGCCGGGTGTACGGCTGGACCCGGAAACTGGCAACCGTTCCCAACCCGCTGGACGCCGCGGAATTGTTGGAAAGGGTAACGTCACTCTGGGGACGCGGCATGCACTCGCTGAGCCTTACCGGCGGCGAACCGCTCCTGCAGGCTGAGGAACTGGCGGAGCTGCTCCCCGCGCTGCGGCGAGAGGGCATGCCCGTCTACCTGGAGACCAACGGTACCCTGCCCGAGGCGCTGGCCATGGTCCTGGACTGGGTGGACTGGGTGGCCATGGACCTGAAGCTGCCCTACTCGCAGGGCGGAGCCGATTACCTTGACGCGCAGCGTGATTTCCTGCGCCTGGCCTCCGCGCGCCACGTGTTCCTCAAGGTGGTGATCGAGGAGGAGACCCCTCCGGAGGAACTGGAATGGTACTTGCGCGGAATGGGTGCGGCGGGGGGCGTCCCCCTGGTACTGCAGCCCGTATCCGTGGCGGCCCGGGGCGGGGCGCGGGGGCCGCACGGGCCGCGACATGGGGGCGGGAGGGGGGCCCTTTGGGGGAGGGAGAGGGACGAGGGCATGGCGGAGTCGGTAACGGACCCGGGCGCAGCGGTATGGAAAATAGTGGGAATTTCCGCGGAGCGGGCAGCCGAGCTGCTCCGCCTGGCCGTACCCTTTTTCGACGACGTGCGCGTCATCCCCCAACTGCACCGCGCCTGGGGAATAAGATAGGCGGTTAGGGAGGGCTTCGGCCGCGGATACCGCAGCATGCCTCGTGCGGGTCATGGGAAGTCAGGGCCTCGTATGCTATAGTCGTGCCGAACCAGGGAAAGGTGAGGTGATCGCGGTTGCCACTCGAGCATGCGCCGCAGGAATTGAAAAAGGCGCGCGAAAAGGCGGAAAGGGAGTACAGGCTCCTGGACCCCACCTGGATGGCCTCGCGCTCGGGGACTTTCTACTCCTATCCCGGGCGCAGGTTTGTCGTCTCCTTCTTCGGCGAAGCCTATTCCGTTTCCTATCCGGAAGCCAGAGTGACGAAGGGGAACGGGAGCGAGGCCGGCGCGAGGGAGGCGCTCATCGTGCTCCACTATCTGGTGAACGCGGACGGAACCGAGGTGCGGGGGAGGTGGGTGGCCTACCGCGACCTTCCCGGGGCGCGCTACCACGAGCCCGCCTTCGCGGCCGAGGTGGAAGTCCCCCTCTCCCGCGGCTTGGCCGGCAGGCGGGAGGAGCTGCGGAGCTGGGCAGCGGAGCACGCCGAGGCGGTGGACCTCCCCGGAGACGTGGCCGCCGCCTGGTATGTGTTGCCGCGCGTTCCCCTGCTGCTCGTCTTCAATGAAGGGGACGAGGAATTCCCGGCGAGCGCGCGCGTGTTCTTCGACGAAAGCGCGCCGCACTACCTGCTCACCGAGGACCTCTCCGTGCTCGCGGAGCTGGCAGCCCTGCGCTTGCTAGAGGACGCCGGAGCCCTGGGCGCGGGGGGCTGAGGCTGCGGGATGCGGGGGAAGTCATGGGGGAAGCGCGTTGTTCAACAAAGAATCCATAGTTTAATATAGGGGACAAAGTGATCGGGAAGGGACGGACCAAGGAGGTACCAACGCGCAGCGGGTAAGAAAGCCTGTCGCCGCTGTGACGTGAAAAGGAGACAATGCTTAGGGTTCTGGTTCTAAACGCGTCATATCAGCCCCTGAACCTCGTGAACTTGAGACGGGCGGTGGTGCTGGTTCTCAAGAACAAGGCGGAGATCATCGAGGAGGGTGACGGGGTGCTGCATTCCGAAAGGTTCGAGATGCCTTTCCCTTCCGTGATCCGGCTGGTCTATTACGTGAACGTGCCTTACCGTACGGTTTCCTTGAACCGGAGAGCCGTTTTCGCGCGCGACAACCACACCTGCCAGTACTGCGGGGGGCGCGCGGAGAGCATCGACCACGTCGTACCCCGCAGCCGCGGAGGTGAGCACTGCTGGGAAAACGTGGTAGCCGCCTGCCGTCGGTGCAACACGCGCAAGATGAACCGGCTGCCGGTAGAGGCGGGATTGAAGTTGATGCGCAAGCCCAGAGAGCCACGCGAACACGTATGGTTTCTCAGCCTGGCGGGCGAGATCCATCCCGCCTGGGAGCCTTACCTGGAGACGGCCATGGTGGGGTGACCTCGGGCGACTTCGCGTTCTCGGATTTGGTGAAGCATATCCGGGATGACATACGGCACGTGGACATTCCCATCCCCCACGTCTTGCGCAACGTGAACCTCTACCTTTTTCTGGGAAGGGAGCCCGCTCTCATCGACGCCGGTCCCTATCATCCTCTCATGGTCGGGATCGTCGAGGGCGCCCTGCAAGCCGCGGGCATGAGCGAGTTGCGCCACCTCTACCTCACCCACTCTCACATCGACCATTTCGGCATGGCGGCGAGGATCAAGAGCAAGACGGGAGCCCGCGTGGTGGCGCACCGCTCCGAAAGCTCCCGCATCGAGAGGGTGCGCGAGAGGCTGCGCAGGGAATACTCCTGCTATGCGTCCATGAACCTGCTCCTGGGTTTTCCGGAGGAAATGGCGCAAGCCCTTTACGGGCTGGCGCACCGCTGGATCGAACTGTCGGAACCCTGTCTCCTGGACAGCAAGCTGCGCGGCGGCGAAACGGTAACGGCCGGGGACCGTCGCCTGGAGGTCATCCATACCCCGGGTCATACCGCCGGCCACCTCTGTTTCTACGAGCGGAAGGAGAAGCTCCTCTTCTCGGGGGACCACCTCATGCGCTCCATAACCCCCAACCCCGAGTTCTACTGTCCCCCGAGGAACGGCCGCATCACCGGCCTGGCCCAGTTCATGGACTCCCTCGAGCGCCTGAAGGGCTACGAGGTCAGGGAGGCTTATCCGGGGCACGGGCAGCCCATCAAGCAGGCGAGGCGGCACATCGACTTCAACATCCGGCACCACCAGCAAAGGCTGGAGAGTACCGCCGAGGCGGTGAAGGGGGGATGCCGCACCGTCTGGCAGGTAGCCCTGAACCTTTTCCCGCAGGTGCGCGACAAGCCGCCCGACATGGACCATTTCCTGGCCCTCAAGGAGGCGCTGGGGCATCTCCTCATCCTTGAGGAGCGCGGCATGGTGCGCAGGACGGAAGGCGACGCGGGGGAATGGCGTTTCCTTCCCGGCGAGGCAAGGGAGGGGAGGCCTGGCGCCCGCCCGCTGCGGCCGAATTGAAAAGGCCAGGGGGCCTTGTTAATATGTAGATATCGCTTTGGGGTTACCGGTGCCCTTGTAGCTCAGTGGATAGAGCAGTGGCCTCCGGAGCCACGTGCGGGAGTTCGAATCTCCCCAAGGGCGCCATTTTTTCAAGGACGGAACTTGTCAGAAACGATGCGGTGCTTCAACTGCAGCAAGGAGGTGCCCCTGGATGTTGAGAGGTGCCCCGTCTGCGGTTTCTCTTTTCTGGGCGGCCGCATCGAGGCCATCAAGGAGGCGACGGAACTGAACTCCCGGGCTCAGCTGCTGGATTCCCTGGGAAAATTCGGAGAGTCCGTCCCCCTCTATCGCAAGGCCGTTGAGCTCTACCCCGAATTCGTGGTCGCCTGGTATAACCTGGGAATCGCGCTGGGTAGGTTGCCGGAAAACCAGGAAGCGGTGGATGCTCTCAGCCGGGCCATCGCCCTGAAACCGGACTTCGCGGCCGCCTATGCCGCGAGGGGAGAGGTGCATGCCTTAGCTGGGGATTACGACGAAGCGGTGAAGGACTACTCCATGGCCATCGAGCTCTACCCCGATTACGCCCAGGCCTACTACAAGCGGGCCCTCGCCTGGATAGAGATGGAAAAGACGGAAGAGGCGTGCCAAGACCTGGAGGATTATCTGTTCTACAAACCACACGACGCCCGGGCGCGCCGGCGCCTGGAGAGATTGAAGGGAGGAGCGTGATGCCAGTGGCCGACCTGGAAGGCTTCAAGACGCTTTGCGAGTCCAAGAAGGAATGCGAGTTCATGATCTGGACGGGCGGCGGGCATTATTTCCGCGGCACCCTCGAGGAGGTGGACGACCTGGGTTTCCTGGTTCTCAAGGACGTGAGCTGCACTCTGGCGGGGGAGAGGCAGGAGCGGGAAGTCGCCCACATCGCCGTGCAGGCGATCGACGCCTTCTCCTGGGAGTGAGCCGCCTCGCGCCGCCTGCCCGGGGGCGGTTATTCCGACTCGCAGCCCCTAACCCCTGCTTATCTGGACGAAGTTGAGCTGCAGGTTGGCAAGGACGCCGCGAAAAGGCCTCAGCTCGTCCTCGGAGACCTTCCCTTCCGCGCCTTTCAACATGGCTTCCAGGGTATCGATGGCCAGCAGCGCCTGGTCGAGATCGCGGTACCTCAGGTTAACGTTCTCCGGCAGCCCCATCCTCAGGTAACCCATGCTGGCCAGCTGGTTCATCATGGTCAGGACGACGTCGGCCACTGTTACCCTCTCCAGGCTTTCCTCCAGTATGCGGCGGAATTCCTCCTCGCCGGCCTCCCTTTCGCCTTGCGCCTCGACATGTTCCTCTCGCGCGGCGGTCGCGGGGGCCTCCTCCGCTGTCTCCTTGCCGCCCGCGTATGACTTCTCCCGCTCACGCGCCTGGGCAGCGCCTTTCACCCCCTGGGATGCCCGCTTCCTTTGCGGCGGGGCCTCCTGCGCCGCCTCGTCCGTTTTCCGCGTGGAGGTTTTCCCCGCCGGCTTGGTTTGTGCGCCGCTTTTCCGGCTTTTCCCCGCCTTGGCGGCTTTGCCGGTCTCGGGCTTGCGCGCCTTCCCCTCGTCCTTCTCAGCCATGGCAGACCTCCTTTCCAGGATCAGTTTCGCGTGACGTTAGAGGTTCCTTCCTGCGGCGGAACTTGCGGGTTGACATCGGCCCTTCCTTCCGCCGCCCTCCATATTGTATATTGTATTTGCGGTGATTGCCCCGCGAGTATAGGTGCGGGTTGACAATCGGGCATAAGCCATGTAGGGGTGCTCCCGAGCGGGGGCTGAGAGCATACCCTCGGAACCTGACCTGGGTAATGCCAGCGTAGGGAACATGGTCGGTGTGACAATATCGACGGTTTTCACGCCGCTACCCGGCCGGGTGGCGGTTTTTTGCACAGGGAGGATCCTCGGACCAGGAAGGAAACGGAGGTAAGCGACGTGGCACTGGAGGAGACGGCGATAACCGCGTGCATAACGCGCGCCTTCTGCGAGGATTTCCTCGCGGACCTGCGGCTGGACGTGGCCATCGCAGGAGCGGGGCCCTCGGGGATCACGGCGGCTCGCTACCTGGCCCAGGCAGGGGCGAGGACCGCGATCTTCGAGAGAAACCTGCACGTGGGAGGCGGGATGTGGGGAGGAGGCATGCTCTTTCCGCGCATCGTGGTGCAGGAGGAGGCGAGGACCATCCTGGAGGAGGCGGGGGTGCGCCTGCAGGAGTCGGAGCCGGGTCTCTACGTGGCCGATTCCGTGGAGACCGTCTCGTGTTGCGCCGCCGCCGCCCTGCGGGCGGGCGCGCGCATATGGGTGGGGATGGGGGTGGAGGACCTGGTGCTCAGGGAAGACAACCGCGTCTGCGGCGTGGTGCTCAACTGGATGGCGGTGGAGAGAGCGGGCCTGCACGTGGATCCCATGGCCCTGCACTCGCGGCTGGTCATCGACGCCACCGGACACGATGCCGAGGTGTGCCGTACCCTTACACGCAAGGTGCGAGGCCTGCGGCTGCCCACCCAGGACGGTTCGGTGATGGGAGAAAAACCCATGTGGGCGGAGATGGGAGAAGGCGCCCTGGTGGAGAACACGAGGGAGGTCCATCCCGGGCTGATCGTGGCGGGGATGACCGCCAACGCCGTCTTCGGCTCCTACCGCATGGGGGCGGTATTCGGGGGGATGCTCCTCTCGGGGAAGAAGGCGGCAGAGCTGGCCCTGGAACTACTGGCATGAGGAAAGCAGCGCGCTTGCGCCTGGCACTGTACGTGATAACTGCGGCCGATGCAGGCCGGGGCAGGGGCCACCTGGACGTGGCCCGCGCCGCCCTGGCGGGAGGCGCCGACGCCCTGCAGCTGCGCGACAAGGAGAGGGAGGGCGGGGAGCTGTTCCGCCTCGCGGTGTCGATGCGAGAGGCGGTGGACGAGAGCGGCACCGACTGCCTTTTCCTGGTAAATGACCGCGTGGACGTGGCCGTCGCCGCGGGTGCGGACGGCGTGCACCTGGGCCAGGACGATCTCCCTGCCGGGGCGGCCAGGACTCTCGTGGGAGATGGGAGGATCCTGGGCGTTTCCGTGGGGACGGTGGAGGAAGCGCTGAGGGCGCGGCAAGAGGGAGCCGATTACCTCGGGGTAGGGCCGGTCTTTTCCACCCCCAGCAAGCCCGACGCCGGCGAGCCGATCGGGCTGGAGGGGCTGCGCAGGATAAGGGAGGCGGTAGACCTGCCCCTGGTGGCGATCGGGGGAATCGACGAGGAGAAGGTGGGAGCGGTTTTGGAAGCGGGAGCGGACGGCGTGGCGGTGATCTCCGCCGTCGCTTCCGCCGGGGACATGGAGGCCGCAGTCAGGCGGCTGCGCAGGGCCGTCGACTCCTGCCGGACATGAGCGAGGCCTGACCCCGTTCATGTCTGAGAATGCGTTCGGAAGGGACGGTCATGAAAAGAAAGACGTTGATCGAGGAGCTGAGAGCGGGGATGCTGCCTCCCTTCGTGGCGGAGGTCGCCGAGGAGGAAGGGATTTCCAGCGACGAGGTGGCGCAGGCCGTAGCCCGCGGCACAGCGGTTATCCCCTGCAACCTTGTACGAGACATGGAAAGGCCGTGCCTCATCGGGGGAGGATCCCGTACCAAGGTGAACGCCAACATCGGCACCTCCAGCGACTACGCCGGCATAGACGAGGAACTGGCCAAGCTGCGCGCGGCGGTGGAGGCGGGGACCGACGCGGTGATGGACCTGTCCACGGGTGGGCCCATAGACCGAGTGCGCGAAGCGGTGGTAGCCTCCTCGCCCGTGCCGGTGGGGACGGTGCCCATCTATCAGGCGGCGGTGCGGGCGATGGAAGAGAGGGGCAGCATCGTGGCCATGACCGCGGGCGACATGTTCCGTGCCGTAGAAGACCACTGCGCCTCAGGCGTGGATTTCATCACCGTGCACTGCGGGGTTACCGCGAAGGTGCTCGAGACCCTCAAGGCCAACCCCAGGGTGGCGGATATCGTCAGCCGCGGAGGCGCTTTCCTGGCGGGATGGGTCCTGCATAACGGAGAGGAGAATCCCCTTTACGAGGAGTTCGACCGCCTGCTGGAGATCGCGCGCAGGTACGAGGTTACGCTCTCCCTGGGCGACGGGTTGCGGCCGGGTTGCATCGAGGATGCCACCGACGCGGCGCAGGTCGCCGAATTGGTGGTACTGGGAGGCCTGGTGAGGCGCTGCCGCGAGGCGGGGGTGCAGTGCATGGTGGAGGGCCCGGGACATATCCCGCTGCACCAGGTGGAGGCCAACGTGAGGTTGGCGAAAGGCATTACCGGCGGCGCTCCCTTTTACGTTTTGGGGCCCCTGGTGACCGACGTCGCGGCGGGGTACGACCATGTGGCGGCGGCCATCGGGGGGGCGCTGGCGGCCTTGGCGGGGGCCGATTTCCTCTGCTACGTGACTCCCCGCGAGCACCTGGGCCTTCCCACCGCCGATGACGTGCGCGAAGGGGTCGTCGTGACCAGGATCGCCGCGCACGCGGCGGATGTCGCGCGCGGCGTGCCGGGAGCCCGCGAGTGGGACGAGCGCATGAGCCGGGCGCGCAAGGCGCTGGACTGGGAGACGCAGTTGGGGATGGCCCTCGACCCGCGCAAGTCGCGGCGCCTTTTCGGGGAGCGGCAGGTTAAGGGGGAGAAGGCCTGCACCATGTGCGGCGATTTCTGCGCCATGCGCTTCATCTCCGAATACCTGGGGCGCGACGAGTTTACCGTCTGCGAATGAGCGGCGGGTGGGCGCGGCAAGGAGGTATGTTTTGCGCGCGTCGGATATCGGGGAGTTCAACCTCATCGACATCCTGCGCCGCCTGCTGGGGAAAGGGGGCGGGGACCTGGTGTGCGGCGCGGGTGACGACGCCGCGCTCTTCCGTGGCCGTGACGGGGGGCTCTGGGCTTACACCACCGATGCCATGGTGGAAGGCGTGCACTTCGACCTCTCCTATACTTCATGGCACTCCCTGGGTTACCGCGCCCTGGCCGTGAATCTCTCGGACCTGGCCAGCATGGGGGGATACGGCACCTCTTATGCCCTGGTGGCGCTGGGGTTGCGCGGCGACGTTGAGGTGGAGGCGGTGGAGGAGATGTACCGCGGCATGCTGGAGTGCGGGGAGGCGTTCTCCTGCCGGGTAGCGGGCGGGGATATAGTGCGCTCGCCCGGCGGCCTGTTCGTATCCGTTTCGCTGGTGGGGGCACTGGAGGGAGACCGTTACCTTGCGCGGGGCAACGCAAGGCCCGGCGAGCTGATCCTTGCCACCGGCTTCCTGGGGGATTCCCGGCTGGGCATGCTGTGGCTGGCGGGAGGGGGAGACGCGGCGCATCCCTGCGCCCTGCGGCACCTCTACCCGCGGCCTCGCCGGGAGGAAGGGCGCCTTGCGCTGCAACTGGGCGCCACGGCCGCCATCGATGTGAGCGACGGCCTGCTGCGCGACCTGGGTCACATCTGCGAGGAGAGCGGGGTGGGAGCGGAGATCCACCTGGATGATATCCCCGTTTCGCGCGAGGCGAGGGAGCTGGCGGCAGCGCTGGGGACGGACCCCCTGCAGGCTGCCCTGCACGGCGGGGAGGATTACGAGCTCCTCCTCACGGCGGCCGAGGATGCTTCGGAGGAGATGGCGGAGCGCCTGCCGGCGTCGGTCATCGGCAAGGTAACGGAGGGAAGCGGGGTTACCGTCCTGGACCGGGAGGGGAAACGGGTGGAGGTTTCCCGCAGCGGCTACGAGCATTTCGGGGAGGAGTAAGGCGCGGCAGGCCACTTGCGACCTGCCCGCCGTGCGGGAAAAGAATTCCTGGAGGGGAGGTATGAGGAAGGTGCGCGGCGTGCGGAGGGCCCGGCGGGGCTTGACGGGCAGGCCGCCAGCGAGCGGGAGGGCAGGATGTCCGAGAGATGGCCGGTGGCGCTGGCCGTAGGAGGTTCCGATTCCGGGGGCGGGGCGGGGGTCCAGGCCGACCTGAAGACCTTTTTCTCCCTCGGCGTGCACGGCGTCTGCGCCATCGCCAGCGTTACCTCCCAGAACACGCTGGGCGTGGTCGCCCGTCACGATCTTCCCGCGCAGGTGGTGGTAAGCCAGGTGGAAGCGGTGCTGGATGATTTCGAGGTGGCGGCGGCGAAGACGGGCATGCTGGCCACCGCGGCCGTGGCGCGCGCGGTTGCCGCCTTGCTGAAGGAAAGGGGGATACGGAATCTCGTGGTCGACCCCGTGGTGTTCTCCTCCGGCGGACAGCGCCTCCTGGACGCGGACGCCGTGGCGGTGATGGCCGAGCACCTGCTCCCCCTCGCCGCCGCCTTCACGCCCAACCTGCGGGAGGCCTCGCTCTTTGCGGGAAGGGAGATACTGGATGCGGCGGGCATGAGGGCGGTGGCCCGCGAGCTCCGGGAGCTCGGCCCCGCCTGCGTGGTGGTTAAGGGCGGACATCTCGGGGGGGAGGATGCCACCGACATATACTACGACGGGACGGAGCTGTTAGAGCTCCGCTCGCCGCGTGTGAAGACGGGGGACGACCACGGCACGGGTTGCGTATTCTCGGCGGCCATAGCGGCACGCCTTGCGAGGGGAGAAGGCCTTCAGGAGGCCGTGCGTGGGGCAAAGGAGGACATCACGGTGGCGCTGCGCCGTTCCCTGCGCCTGGGGGCGGGGAGGGGGCCGGTGAATCCCCTTCCCCGGGTACGGTGAACGCGGCGGTCGCGCGGTGGGGCGCATTGCGGCATGCCCGTAGATGTCCCCGCGGCCTGGCGGCGGGGAGCGGAGCGTAAACGGGCGGGAAGGATGGCGAGAGAAAGGGGTTGCGACATGCGGATTGGACTGGTCAGCGATACCCACGGCGATCCCGCGGCCTGGCGGAAGGCCTGGCAGGTTCTGCGGGACTGCGAGCTTATCCTCCACGCCGGAGACCATCTCTATCACGGCGCCTTCAACCCCGTTCTGCCCACCTATGACCCGCGGAAGATGGCGCAGGAGTTCAACGACTGCCCCGTCCCCATCCTGCACGTGCGCGGGAATTGCGATACGGACGTGGACCAGCTTGCCCTCCGAGACCCCATCCTCTCCCCTTACGCGGTGTGCCGCATGGAAGGGGTCAACATCATGCTCACCCACGGCGACGCCATGGACGAGCCGGAACTGGTGGAGATGGCCCGCAGGTGCGGCATGCGCCTTCTCGTCCGCGGGCACACGCACGTGCACGGCATATGGGAACACGGCGATCTCCTGGTGTGCAATCCGGGCAGCCCGTCTCTGCCCAAGGGAGACGGGATTCCCTCGGTGGGGCTCCTGGAGGACCGAACGGTGAGCCTCTACGACATCAGGAGCGGCGAGCCCATCCTGAGCAAGCCCCTGCCCTGAAGGTGGAACTCTTGGCCGGTGGGAGCGCGGGGTGGGGCGCCCAACCTCGACGCGGGGAGCGAGAGAGCGGAGCGGCTGCGCGGAGGCGGCTCCCGGCAAATGGCGCTCAAAGGGAAACCAGGCTGACCGATAGAATAAAGGTAAGGTAGTGGAATGGGACATGCACAGGAGGTAAGGGACATGAAGAAGACGTTGCTGACCGGCTTGATCCTCGTCCTCGTGCTCGGGTTGGCCGCTGCCCTCTCCGGTTGCGGCGACAAGAACAAGGACACCGCTAAGCAGTACATGCAGGAGGGGGACGCTTACTACGAGGAAGCGAAGGTCTCGTGGAGCGACATGGAGAGCAAGCAGACGGAGCTTGCCGGTAAAGCCCTGCAGGGAGACTATTCCGCCTTTACGGGAGAAGCCGGCGCGGCCCTGCAGAAGGAGATCGAGGACACCCTTGCGGATGTCGTAGAGACACTGGATTCGGCCATGGCATCCTACAAGAAGATCACCGGTCTCGAGGGAGTGGAGGACTACAAGGAATACGCGTCCAAGATGATCGAGGCCGTGGAGACCAAGAAAAGCATGGTGGAGGCCACCAAGGGCCTCATCAAGGAGATGAGCGAGGCGTTCGCCGCGGTTGCGCAAGGCCAGGACATCGACCTCATGTCCATGCTCATGGGCAGCGAGAGCATGAAGGAGGTGCAGGATCTGGCCTCCAAGGCGGAGTCGCTGGAGAAAGAGGCGGAGAAGATAAAGAAGGACAATAAACTCGAATAGCCGGCAGCGCCCCAGCCGGAGCGGGGGACGGGATGTAACGCAGGGGGAAGAAGTAAGGAAAAAGCCGCCCGAAGGGATCTTGCCGCCTGCCGCCCGGCGTGAATGGCCGGCGCGCTGCAGCCCGGTTGCCGGTGGAGGGCCGAAGGAGGGAGGGCGGCCGCACGTCATGGCGGGGCGTTGCATGCCGCGGGCGGGACTCGGGATACGGGGCGCGCGGCAAGGCGTGCTACCACGGTTTCCTGGCGCTCCCCGGGGGCGTGAAGGAAAGGGCTGGCCATGCCCTACCTCCAAGCGGACCTGGAGGTCTTGAAGGAGTTCGAGCGCGGCCTGGACCCCAGGCATCCCGAAAAGAGCCTTATTCCGGCGCAGATACTGGGTTATGGCGAGATAAGCACGGTGTTCGAGATACAGGCGGGAGGCCTGGAGGGACTCGCCTGCAAGCGCCTTCCCGTCTTCCGAACGCGGGATGAAGCGGAGGCTTACCGCGGCATATACGAGGAGTACAACCGCATTCTGCGGGATGAAGTGGGTCTGCAGCTTCCCGCGCACGGCCACGCCGAGATCCTGAAAGACGACGGCCGCCCCGTCTTCTTCATCCTGCAGGAAAAGCTGCCCCCCGCTTCCATAGGCAACCGGGCACTTGCCTTCCTGGACAGGGAGAAGGCGCTCGCCCTGGTCCTGCTCGTCCTGCGCGAGCTCCGCAAGGTGTGGGATTACAACCGCTCGCAGGGCGCGCTGGAGGTGGCCCTCGACGGGCAGATCTCCAACTGGTCGATCGTGGGGTTCGATCCCGGAAACCCACACCTGGACGAGGATACCCGCCTCCTCTACCTGGACACCAGCACCCCACTCTTCAGGGTAGCGGGTAAAGAGCAGCTGGACCCGGAGCTCTTCCTGCGCAGCGCCCCCTCCTTTCTGGTCTGGGTGATCAGGCTTTTCTTCCTCGAGGACGTGATGACGCGCTATTACCATTTCCGCCTCGTGGTGACCGACCTTATAGCCAACTTCTACAAGGAGCAGAGGCCGGAGCTCATACCCGACCTCGTCGCCCTTGCCAACCGCTTTTTCGCCGAGGAGGTGCCCCACCTGGGCTTGTCGCCCATCGCCGAGAAGGGGGTCGTTTCCTATTACCGCGAGGATGTCCTCATCTGGTCACTGTACCTCGGGCTGCGCAAGCTGGATCGTTTCCTGCGCACCCGTGTCCTGCGCCGGGAGTACCCCTACATTCTTCCTCGCAGGATAAAGCGTCGGTGAGGCATAGGGGACGGCGAGGGAGGCGGGCGGCGCCGGCGAGGTGCGGGAGGAATGGCGGGAAGAAGAGCGTGCGTGAAAGCCACGCCGCGGCAAGGTCGGCGGCACGGGGCGGGATGAGGAGGAGCGCGGAGGTCTGCCTAAGCGAAGGGATTCCATGCACGGGAGAGCGGGGGTGAGGAGATGAGTTTACTGGGAAGAAATTCCAGGGAAGAAATAATCGAGAGGTT
>CAKZMC010000130.1 GCA_937128055.1 uncultured Actinomycetes bacterium
CAATAGGAAGCGATCATCCCCTCCCCGGAGGGGATGAGGGAGGTATACCCTTGACTCGGGTCATTGATGGTGGCCCCATTAGGCCCCGAACTTGTTGAGGCGCTGTGCGTTGGCCAGCATGAGGGGGAGGAGATCCATGGCGTAAAAGATGCCCAGGCCTCCCGCGGCGCAGGCCCTCTCGCTGAAGGAGTGCACGTCGTCTCCCCTTTCCCAGCGGGAGTGCAAGAGGAGGGGGGACGGGTGCCAGCTGTGCCCCTTGAGCAGGGCAGGGGTGGAGTGGTCGCCGGTGACCACCAGCACCTCGGGGCGCAGGCTCACGATGCGTGGGAGAGCCTCGTCCACCTCCTCGATGCAGGCCACCTTGGCCGCGAAGTCGCCGTCCTCGCCGCGGCTGTCCGTGTACTTGTAATGGACGAAGAAGTAGTCATACTTTTCCCAGGCTCCGGCAAGGGCTTCCACCTGCTCGGGGAAGGAAGGGCCGCTGTCCACCAGCTCCATGCCTACCAGGCGGGCGACCGCGCGGTACATGGGATAGGTGGCCACGGCCCCCGCTCGCAGGTCATAGAGACGCGTCATCGGCGGGATGTCGGGCTTCTTGGCGAAGCCGCGCGTGACGATCATGTTGGCGGGGTGCTCGTCGGCGAGGATCGTGGAAACCTTATCCAGAAAATCGTTCACCATGGCCGCCGTGCGCTCCGCCGCCGCTCCCCCTCCCGGCAGGGGTTCGCTGCGCAGGGGAGCGAGGCCCGTCCGCTGGGGGTCGGTGTCGGAGATGAGGTCGGAGAGCCCCGGGCCACGGAACACGAGGGCGGCGCGATGTTCCTTCTCCGGGCGGATGGTGAACTCAACACCCTCCAGCCGTATCCCCGACAGCTTTTCGCAGAGGCGCGCGTTCTCCTCGGTGGAGATGCGTCCCGCGCGCCGGTCGCTTATCAATCCGTCCTGCACGGTGCAGAAGTTGACCCGTGCCGCAAGGTCGTCTGGCCCGAGGTCCATGCCCACTCCCAGGGCGGAGAGCACGCCCCTCCCCACCTCGTAGCGCACAGGGTCGTACCCGAAGAGGGCCATGTGGGCAGGGCCGCTCCCGGGCGTGATGCCCGGCCCGATGGCGTGGATAAGACCGCATGTGGACTCCCGGGCCAGCGCGTCCAGGTTGGGAGCCCTCGCCGTTTCCAACTCCGTGAGGCCCGTTTCCGGATGGGGTAGACCCCCCAGTCCGTCCAGCACCAGGAGAACCATCTTGCTGCGCGAGCCGGTGACCAGGCTTGACAGGAAAGTGACCTCGTTCAACGGAAACCTCCTCGATGCGTCACGATGCCCGACGGCTCTCCTCCATGTATCATTACCCCTAGCCTTCCCTGATTACCCACAGCCTTCCTTAACCCCTCGTTATACTTACCCCTAGCCTTCCTCGCTTCCCTTACCCACAGCCTTCCTTAACCCCTCGCTATCCTCGCTATCATCTTATGACTCCAGGCCCAACGGCGTGCACCTCTCGCCCCCTTCCCGAGAGAGGAGCCGATGGCCGTTCAACAAGGTTTCAATAAGATTTATACCGCTCCCAGGAGAATTATGCGAGCATGTAGGATTGCCGGGCGGGTGAAGACAAATGGCGTTGACGCCGATTCATGATGAGGGCACCATGGGGTTAGGGCTGGAGTACGGGGAGTTTGCGGGGTGACGCTAACGCCGGGGGTGAAGGGCGAAGCGGGCCGGTGAGCAGCCCTTCCAGGGGCGGCCCTGGCGGCACGGGGAAACAACGGGATACAAGAGGACACGACGGGACACAGGGAAAACGAAGGAAAACAACGGGACACGACGGGAAACAAGGGAAAACAACGGGATACAACGGGATACAACGGGACACGACGGGACACAGGGAAAACGAAGGAAAACAACGGGACACGCCGGACACAGGGAAAACAACGGGGAAACAACGGAAAACGAGGAAAAACATATGAGCCCGGTAAAGAGGATAGGCAAGAGGGAGATCCTCTTTATAGCGGTGATCTTCGCCGCGCTCGCTGTCTCCGTTCCCATCCAGTACTTGGTGCGCAGGGAGGTGGTGGTGGGAATGAGCCCCCAGCACGCCCACTCCCACGCCCACGGCGAGGAAGAAGAAAATCACGCCCACGGCGAGGAAGGGGAGGAAGACGGACATACCCATGAAGGGGAGGTGGGGCACCCGGCTTCCGATATCCCCCTGGGAAGCAACCTCATCGCGAACTTCAGCTTCGAGGTGGGGACGCGGAGCAGCATTTTCGGGTGGCAGAAGAAGGGCGAGGAGGGCGGCGCCCTGGTATACCGGGACGAGGAGCGGTCCTACAAGGGGTTCGCCAGCGCCGCGGTCAGTTCCCAGGAGAGCGTCTTCGTGGACGCGGGTTGGGTGATGAGACTGGACGTGCTTCCCCTCGACCACGATATCGTGTTCAACGGTTACGTGAGGACGGAAGGGCTGCGGGGGGAAGCATACCTGGGGATAGTCGCGCGTGGTTCGGCGCAGGAGGAGGGGGAGGCAGCGGCCCTCATCATTGCCTATACGGATAACGTGGAGGGCGACAGCGAGTGGACCCCGGTCGAGCTGCGCTGTCACGTCCCCCCGGAGGCGAGGGAGATCTGGCTGGAGTGCGGGATGTACGGCGCGGGGCGCGCCTGGTTCGACGAGGTCTCCCTGGTGATGGAGGAGAGGGAAAACTTCCCTTCCCCCGGAGTGAACCTGTTGCGCAACCCCTCCTTCGAGGAAGGGGTCCGCCACTGGCATTGTTACCAGAGCGGCCTTTCCGGCCCACCCCTCTATGTCACCGTACCCGCCGGCCCGGGAGGGGGTAACGCCTTGCGCATCAGCATCGCGCCGGGAAGCGATCCCGGGGCGCTTACCGCTTTTTACCAGTCGGTGTGCGGCCTGCGCGGCGAGAAGGGCACCTTGCGTTTCAGGGGGATGCTGCGCGGGGAGTCCATCACCGGGAAGGCCTGGGTCGACGTCTTCGCCCTGACGGCGTCCGGCCCCCGGGGCAGCATCGCCGCGGAAAGGGCGACTGGCAGCGGCGGTTGGGAACCTTTCGAGCTTACCTTGCCCATCGATGGCGAGACGGCCGGCCTTTTCGTCCGCGTCAACCTCGAGGGCGAGGGGACGGCCTACTTCGACGGCCTGGAGCTGGTGTTCACGGCGGCCGGCGACGGGGCATGATCGTGAGGCCACGGCCGCAAGAAAGCGGGATTTTCAGGGAAGCGGGATAATCGACTCCCTGCGGAGCGAGACCGTTACCCCAAGGCCCCGGGCCGGAAGAAGTAGGGATCTCCACCCAGCTTGCCCGGGAACGGCCGAGTTGGTCGCAGCGCAGCCTGCGAAGCGAGATCATTACTCGGCATCCCGGGCCGGAAGAAGGAAGGGTCCCTTGCTTGCGGGGGATGGGGTGTGGCGAAGGTCCGTCCGGAGGGCCGAGACGTACCCACCCCCAGACAACCACAACCAGACATGAACGCAGTTTGACCCCATGATATGTCTGTGGCCACCAAGCGCTGACCCGGGGTGATTACCCCCAGGTGATTACCCCAAGGTGTTGATAGCGTCTATGTTTGGGGGAGGATGCCGCTGATCTTCTCGAGGCCGGCGAGGTCCTCCTCCTTACCCAGGGCGATGAGGAGGTCCCCGGCTTCGATGCGGGTATCCTTGTCGGGGTTGGTGTTGAACTCACCGTCGCTTGCCCTGCGCACGGCGATGATCATGGCTCCCGTGCGGGCCTTCACCTCCATCTCCCCGATGGTCTTGCCGGCCAGGGGCGAATCCTCGCGAACCAGCAACTCCTCCAGGCGGTACTCGAGGGAAACCCCGTGGGCTACCAGGTCGAGGTAATCGAATACCCCCGGGCGCAGCAGGAAGGTGGCCATGCGCTTCCCGCTCAAGGTGTAAGGGGAGATGACCTGGTCGGCTCCCGCATAGCGCAGCTTTTCCACGGAATCCGGGCTCACGCACCTGGTGACGATGACAACCTCCCTGTTGAGAGTACGGGCAGAAAGGGTGGTGAAGAGGTTATCGGCGTCGTTTTCCAGGGCGCAGACCAGCCCCCGCGCCTGCTGCACGCCCGCGGCGATGAGGATCTCGGTGTCGGTGGCATCTCCCTCCACGTTGAGATAGCCACGGTCCGTGGCCTCGAGGACGCGAGCGGGGTCCTTCTCGACCACCACGAACTCCTCACCCGCCTCGGCAAGGGTCTCGCAAACCACCTCCCCCACCCGCCCGAAACCGCAGATGACATAATGGCCGCGCAGCTTTCTTATGCGTAGGTCCATTCTTCTCCTCCCGAAAGTTTCCCTCAGGGCCTCCCCGAAGGTGTACCTGATCAGGCTGGAAATGATGAAGAAAAGGTTGATGACGCCCATGAATATGACGAAGATGGTGAAGTACATTCCCGCCGTGGATAGGGGTCGCACTTCCTTGAAGCCCACCGTGGAAACGGTAATAACCGTCATGTAGAGGGCCTCATTATAGGACATGTCCTCGATGATCATGTAACCGAGGGGGGCCAGGGCGAGCAGCGTCAGCAGAAGGGAGAGCGAGATCACCACCCTCCGCTGCATCGCGTTTTCTTCCCGCTGCAACTGCATTATCACCACCTCAAGTTACTTATACGTTGGCGGGAAATCTCCTTTTCGCGCGGATCACGTGCCCACCCGCCCCATGACGAGCTCCCTGCCCGGCATAGCTTGAACCTGCTTGCGGCCTGGTGCGACCTGCATCACCAGTTCGTGCTCGC
>CAKZMC010000131.1 GCA_937128055.1 uncultured Actinomycetes bacterium
TTTCGTCTTTTCCTGACCCTCCTTTCCCCAATAAGAAGCCTCTAATTCCGCCGGCGGGAGATATTGGTTAAGCCCACGATCTTCTGTAGATTTCCGCCATCCAAGATAAAGGCTTCCATCTTGTATCCCGAAGGAGCAGTGAGATCGCCGGTTTCTCCTCCGGGTTCGCAACTCAAGAGCAGGAGGGCATGGTGATTCTGAGGCTGCGAGCCCCCTTCCCTCGAGATGATTCCTTATGCGGTTGTCAACGCCGGCGCTAAGAGGCGATCTTCACCTGCTCCGGCTTTTCCTCCTGCGCCTCCTCTTCCAGCGGGCGCATGTCCAAATATCGCCTTCCGGTCTCCCATTCCTCTGACTGCTCCACACACAGTGCGGTGATGAGCCGCAGGGCTGCTTCCCGGTTGGGGAATATCCTCACCACCCGGGTCCTGCGCCTGATCCCCTGGTTGAGCCTCTCCACGCAGTTGGTGGTCCTTATCCTCTTTCTGTGGCTGGAGGGAAAGTGAAAGCATGCCAGCACGTCGTCTGAGGCCTCCTCCAGTTTCTCCGCCACCTCCGGGCGTATGCCCTCCCATCTCGCGACCGTCTCGGCAAGGAAGCGCCTGGCCACCGAGGGCTTGGTGGCGTCGAATATGGCCCTAAGCTCTTGATGCAGGTCCTTCTTCTGGCCCCGGGGGGCGTAGGGGAGGAGGTTGCGGATGAAGTGGCACTGGCAGCGCTTGAAGGAGGCCCCCTGGAGGTGGCGGGAGATCGCCGCCTTGATCCCTTCGTGGTCGTCGGAGGTCAGAAGCCTTAACCCCGGCAAGGCCTCTTCTCTTGAGCCGGCGGAAGAGGTCGGACCAGGTGGCTGTGGACTCGGTGTCCGCTATCTCCACCGCCAGGATCTCCCGCTTGCCCTCAGCCGATATTCCCACGCAGATCAGGATCCCCTGGGATATGACCTTGCCGCATATCCTCACCTTCTCGTAGCGGGCATCGATTATGAGGTAGGGATATTCCCCTTCCAGATTGCGTTCCCTCCAGGCCTCGAGCTTCTCGTCCAGCTGCTTAGAAAGCTTGGAGACCAGTTGGGAGGAGAAGGAGCGCCCGCAGAGCTTCTCGGTCACCTGAGCCACCTTGCGGGTGGATACCCCTTTGAGGTACATCTCCATGAGGGCCAGCACCAGGGCCTTGTCCGATCGCTGGTAACGCTCGAAGAGTGAGGTGGAGAAGGTGCCGTCTCTGTCCTGGGGGACCATGAGATACAGATTGCCCACCGCCGTGGTTAAGATGCGCGGCTTGTAGCCGTTACGGTAACCGGTCCTCTCGTCGGTGCGCTCGTAGGCCTCGGCCCCCAGATGCTCGGTCATCTCCCATTCCAGGACGTTCTGGACCATGAACTCGAGCATCATGCGCAGGGGATTGTCCCCCTCTGATGCCAGTATTGCTTGAATTGCCTCCTCCATGGTCATACTCTTTTTCTTGGCCATCGCTTTCTCCTTTCAGATAAAGGTCTTTG
>CAKZMC010000132.1 GCA_937128055.1 uncultured Actinomycetes bacterium
ATCCACACCGCCTTGCGCAGGTAGTCGAGGCGCTTGGACCGCTTCTGTTCCGCCCACCACCACCACTGGCCGCTCTTTTCGATCTCCTCGATGGTCCTGGTCTCGACGCTTGCCATCTTCTTACCCCCTTCCCACTGACTGTCAAAGCAACCATTCACTGCTTTGCGTGTCAGGAAAACGTGACGGGTGCGGCGAGATTTGCGTCGATTGTTGCTCGTCTCAGGAAGCGAGTTTGCGGTTGTCCCTGGTGCTAAAAACCCATTATGTCAGTCACTGCTGACATATAACAGCCTTGCCAAGTTAACTTAAATTAAATATAGGGGACGGACACGTCATAGTCAAGCAAGGCGGAATACCTCTTTCCTCTGTCCGCCGGGCAATCCACGGGGCGCGCTTTCTCGCCGGGCGAGAAGGGCTGCGCCGCTTTGCGCGCCGTGGCGAGCAGGTACGCCACGCCCGAGCGCCTTGCGTGCGCGAGGCGAGGCGCCTCTTGCCGCAGGCCGAATATCTCAAAAGGCGCTTAGACCTTCTCCTCCTTGTGCTTGCCCAGGAACATGTCGCGCAGGGACACGAACATCCTGTCGATCTCCTCCAGCTCCTGCGGGGTCTGCTCCTTGACGATCTCCGCGCGGAAGAGCTCCTCGATGCGGGCTTCGTCGTAACCCAGGACATCGCTGAGTATCTCGCGAGTGTGCTGGCCCAGCAGGGGAGCTGGCATGAATTCCTGCACGATATCGGAGGCCTTGATGGGATTCCCCAGTGTCTTGTATTTCTCGCCCGTCGCCGCGTGCTCGATCTCCACCACCATCTCCCTGGCGAGGACCTGGGGGTCCGAGAGGGCTTTGTCGATGGAGTTCACGGGGCCCCACGGCACGTGATAGGCATCCAGCAATTCCGCCCATTCCTCCAGGGTCTTCTCCTGGAAGACCTCCATGAGGAAGGCGTTGACCTCGTCCTGGCGCTTGAAGCGGGTGGGGGCGTTGTTCCACATCATGTCCTCGAGCAAATCCTCGCGCCCGATGGCCCTGAGAAGGTTCTGCGTGTGCCTCTCGTTGGGGCAGGCCACTACCAGCCAGCCGTCCTTGGCCTTGTACGCGTGGTAGGGCACCAGGGTCTCGTGCCCGCTTCCCTGGGGACCGGGGACGAGGCCTCCCACCAGGTAGTATTGTGCCAGGTAGGTCAGGAGGGATACCTGGCAGTCCAGCAGGGCGACGTCCAGTCGGCGCCCCTTGCCCGTGACCTTGCGGTTGTAGATGGCGGCGATGATGGCGATGGCGGCGAAGAGCGAGCCGGCGAGGTCGCCCATGGCCAGCCCCATGCGCACGGGAGGGCGCCCCGGCTCCCCGGTCAAGCTCATAGTGCCGCCGCGCGCCTGCACGACGATGTCGTAGGCGGGCTTCTCGGAATCCGGCCCGGTATGTCCGTATCCGGAAAGCGATGCGGAGATGATGCTGGGGTTTATCTTGCGCAGCGTCTCGTAATCGGCGCCGATCTTGGCGAGAACGGTGGGGCGGGAATTATCGAAGACCACGTCGGAGACTCTTACCAGGTCATGGAAGACCTTTCTCCCCTCGTCCGTGGTCAGGTCGAGGGCCATGCTCTTCTCGTTGCGGTTGATGGCCAGGAAGTAGGCGCCGATCCCTCCCACGTGGTACTGGGCCGGAACGCGTGAGAAATCGCCCGCCAGCGCTCCTCCCTTGGGGTTTTCGATCTTGATGATCTCCGCCCCCAGGTCCCCCAGGATCATGGTGCAGTAGGGGCCGGCCAGCACCGTGGAGAGGTCGAGTACCCTCACTCCTCCCAGAAGGTGGTCGTCAGGTGAAAACATCGTTACCTCCTTTGCCATGCAAATACGGCTATGCTTGCATGTCTCGCCCCGTATATCCCGCTTTTCGGATGCCGTCAGCCTATCTGCCCCCGGACCCCTGTGGGCCTAAAATGGAAACTCTTTCCATAAAGGTAATGCTGCCCGCCTGTCCTTCATCCGCAGAAGGAAACGGCGGCAGCGAGGTTTACGGCCCGCGGGCGGAGACGCCCGCGCCTCTTGCCGGCGCGCTCACTGCGCCGCGGCGCGCTCCATGCGCCGGATCTCCCTCTTCCTCTCCCGGATATACTCGTTGACGGCG
>CAKZMC010000133.1 GCA_937128055.1 uncultured Actinomycetes bacterium
AGCGTGGTCAGAAAAGATTGCCAGTTTTTTTCGCCGAGATCTAGGAACCGCCCGAACGGGTTGGGCGGCAACCAGCCGCCCAATCGCTTTTCGGCGCTGAAAAGGGCTTGCAGCATGATGAGGGTGGTGAGGTCGACGTCGGTGAGCACGTCCCCGTTGAAGACCAGGAAGGTGTCCCGGATGTGGCCCTCCACGTTCTTCACCGCCCCGCAGGTGTCCAGGGGCTCCTCCTCGGTGACGTAGACGATGCTGGCTCCCAGGTGGCTGCCGTCCCCGAAATAGGACTGGAAGACCTCGGGCAGGTAGGCGGTGGAGAGGATGATCTCCCTGATGCCGTGACGCAGGCACAGGTTAACCTGGAATTCGAGAAAGGGCCTGTTGACCAGGGACATCATGGGCTTGGGCACGGTGAGGGTGAGGGGGCGCAGCCGCGTCCCCTGGCCTCCCACCAGGATCACCGCCTGCAATTCTCACCTCCATGTCTCGCAAGGCCTTCGCTCCGGAGCCGTTCCCGCGCCACCGGCCCGCCACGCGGCTCCGGGGGCCGTACGGCCCACTCTCCACCCACGATGAGGACTCTCCTCACGGTACCCGCCGCCTCGCCCCCCGTCCCGGAGCCGCCCCGGCGCCGGAGCGGAGAATGCGGGCAACATAGAGCAATATATAGAAAGAGCGGCCACTTTATCAAACTCCCGGCGCAAGGCCCCGCACCCGCGCCCCCCTTCCGCGGTCATGTGGCGCCCCCGCAGCGCCTGGAGCGGCGGCTACCCGCGCGTCGCAGCGACCACTCCCCCGCCGCCTCGCGTGGCGGCCACCCGCATGCCGCTCTCCGCCCTCTTGCCGCCGTGCGTTCCCTCAGCGTACGTTCCCTCAGCCTTCCGCCGCCAGCTCGGCCCGCCACCACTCCAGGAGGTCCTCAAGGGTCCGCTCAAGGGGGATGGCCGGCGACCATCCGGTGGCCTCCCGCAGCTTGCGGTTGTCGCCCCTGAGCGCCGGGATGTCGGCTCGCCGCAACTTCCCCGGGTCCACCTCCACCTCGATGGGAATCCTTCCCAGGGAAAGGAGGATGTCGAGGACCTCCTTCACGGAACGGTCCCTGCCGCTGCACACGTTGTATATCTCCCCGGGCGTCCCCTTTCTCACCAGCAACCAGAAGACGCCCGCGAGTTCCCGCACGTCCGAGAAGTCCCTCCTGGCCTCCAGGTTGCCTACCCTGATGACCGGTTCTCTCCTGCCCACCTCCGCCTCCGCGATCTGCCGCGCGAAGTCCGAGGCCACGAAATCGGGTGACTGCCCGGGGCCGATGATATTGAAGGCGCGCGTGACGACCACCCGCGTGCCGTACGCGCGGTGGCAGAAGAGCGCGTGCAACTCCTGGATGGCCTTGCTCAGGGCATAGGGGCTGGCGGGCCGCAGCGGATGCTCCTCTGCCAGGGGCAGCTCACCCTCCTCCACCCGCCCGTATTCCTCCGCCGAGCAGGCGACATGGACCACGGCATCCAGGCCCACCTCCCGCACCGCGTCGATGACGTTGCCCTGTCCCCGCAGGGCCACCTCGTAGGTGGGCCAGGGCTCCTCCCAGGAACGGCGCACCGAACTCTGCGCCGCCAGGTGGAAGACATAGCCCGGACGGAACTCGCTGACGCGGCGGAAAACCGCCTCGCGGTCGAGCACGTCGCACACCTCGAAGCGGCAGTCCTTCCATGCCGCCTCCCGGGGAGAGCGCAGCCCCAATCCCAGCACCTCCACGCCCTGCCCGCGCAGGTGGGCCGCGAGGTGACCGCCTAAGAAGCCGTCCGCTCCGGTGATCAACGCACGCTCGCCCATCGCTTCCCTCCGCCGTGCCTTATCCCGCCTTCACGCGCCACCCCGCAGCCCCTTCCTCTCCGCTGCCATCTTCTCCCCTACCGCGGCTCCGCCCGCCTTGCTCACGCTCCCTCTCCGACCTCCGCCGCGCCTTCCCCACCGCCAGCGTCAGGAGAAACCTTCCCGCGATGCCGGCCAGCACCGGCGGCGCAAGCACCCATCCCTTCCACCCCGGGTAGCGGCGGCGGAAGAAGATGAACATGCTGCGGTGGTGCTCGTACAGCATGCGCGTCGACTGCTGCGAGCTGGTACGGCCGATGTGGTGCACGAGGCGGAAGCCGGGGTGGAAGGCCACCGTGTAGCCGGCACGCCGCAAGCGCCAGCAGATATCCACGTCCTCCACGTACATGAAATAGGCCTCGTCGAAGCCCCCCACCCTCTCCGCCGCTTCCCGGCGCAGGAGCATGGCCGCTCCGGAGACCCAGTCCACCTCGCAGGGCCCCTCGCGGTCGAGGCCCTTCATCTGGTAAGACCTGGTAAAGGGGTTCTCCGGCCACAACTCGCCCAGGAAACCATGCACCACGTTCTCCAGCATGGAGGGGAAGCGGCGGCAGGACATCTGGAAGCTGCCGTCCCCGTTCAGCACCAGGGGACCCAGGGCCCCCACCCGGGGGTTTTGGTCCATGTAGGCGACGATCCCTTCCAATCCGCCCTCTATGAACTCCACGTCGCTGTTGAGGATGAAGACGTAGGGCTCCTCCGTCATACTGATGCCCAGGTTGCAGGCGGAGGCGTACCCCGGGTTGCCGGGGTTCTCCGCCACCTCGACCCAGGGGAACTCCTCCCTCACCATCTCCCGGCTGCCGTCCGTGGAACCGTTGTCCACCACCACCACGGGCAGCCTGCCCAGCCGCTCCTCCAGGGAGCGGAGGCAGCGCCGCAGGTCCTCCCGCGTGTTGTAATTGACGATCACCGGGGCGACCTTCACGGCCCCGCCCTCCCTGCCCTGTTGCGCAAGCCCGCCAGGTAGCCCGCCATCTTGGCAGCGTCGATGAGAAAGACGAGGCCCGGCAGGGCGATGAAGGCGGCGGCCTTCTCGCGCATGTCCCTCCCCCTCATGTGGAAGGGGATGCGCAGCCAGCGCCGCCCCACGTAAAGCGCCCCCGCCGCCGCGGTGGGCACCCACAGGCGGCGTCCCCATTCCGTTGCCGCCACTAAAACCAGCCACCCGTAGGTCAGGAAGCGTACGGCATGCCTGCGGGGGTACATGCCCGCCTCGCCATCCCCCCGCGCGTAGAGGAAATACTGGCGCAGCAGGGACGGGAGGTCGGGGCGCATCCTCCACCACACCAGGGCTTCCTTGTTCAGGCGGTGCCGAATCCCCATCTTCTTCCAGCGATGGTTGAAGTACATGTCCTCCCCTATGCGCAGCCATTCCGGGTAACCTCCCACCTTCTCCCAGACCTCGCGGCGGAAGGCCAGGGAGCGGGAGGAGGGCAGGAAGCGGCCCTCCCGCACCTCCCAGGGAAGGGGAAGGGTGGCGCAGGCGGAAAGGGCCTCGAACCAGCCGCGTGCCAGCGGCTGGTAAAAACCGGCAACCAGGTCCAGGCGGGGGTTCTCCTCCATGGGCGCGAGCAGGTTTTCCAGCCACCGCGGGTGAAGGACACATCCGGCGTCGCTCACCGCGATTATTCTCCCTTGCGCCAGGGAGACCGCGCGGTTGCGCCCCTGCGCGATGTTGCATCCCGGCAATACCTCCAGCCGCACCGGAAAGGGGGCCTCGACCGCAAGCTCCCGCAGCGTCTCCACCGTATCGTCGTGGGAACCGCCGTCCACCACCACCACCTCGTCCGGGAGGCGCGTCTGACCCAGTATGCTCAGCCACCACTCCGCGAGCGTGCCGGCTTCATCGCGCACCGTGGCCACCAGGGTCACCTTGCAGCCGCCCCCGTTCTCCTGCCGGGAGGTCGCTCGCGCGGGCAAGCTCACTCCCCCTCCACCACCTGGGAGTATATCTCCCGCACCTCGCGGGCGGCCCTGCTCCAGGTGAACCTGCGCGCCTGCTCCCTGCCCTTCTCCACCAGGGAGGAGCGCAAGGCCCGGTCCCCCATGAGTCTCTCCACCTTGTCCGCGATCTCCTCCGCATCCAGCGGGTCGTCCAGCAGCAGGGCGGCCTCTCCCACCACCTCGGGAAGGGACGCGCGGCGGGAGGTGATCACCGGCACCCCGCAGGCCATGGCCTCCAGGGGCGGCAGGCCGAAGCCCTCGTAAATGGAGGGGAACACCAGCATTTCCGCCTGGACCAGGAGGGATTTCAGCCTCTCGTCGGGAACGTACCCGGTGAAGACGACCTCGTCCTGCAGGCCCAGGTCCGCCACCCGCTGGCTCAGCTTGTGATACTCGATGTTGTTCAGCTTCCCCAGGCCCCCTCCCCCGATGACCGCCAGCTTGTGCTGTAGCCCCCGCCCCCGCAGCAGGTTGAAGGCCTCCACCAGGGTGGCCAGGTTCTTGCGCGGGTGCAGGTTCCCTATATAGGCGAGGTAGGGCGGCTGCAGGCAGTAGGCGCGCAGCGCTATCTCCTTTTCCTCCTCCGTCGGCTCCTGCCGGAACACTGGGTTCAGGCCCGGGTAGACCACGCGCACCCTGTTCTCGGGCAGCCGGTAGCACTCCATCAGCTCCTCCGCGGTGAAGCGGGAATCGGCCAGCACCATCCTCGACCTCTCGAGGAGCCTCGGAAGGGAGCCGATAAAGCGCCGCATTCCCCTGCTCTGCATCTCCGGGAAGCGCACGAAGTTGATGTCGTGCACGGTGGAGACCAGGCGGGCACGGCGCAGCGCGGGCGCCTGGTAATTTGTGGCATGATAGATGTCGAAATCCCCCAGCAGGGATTCGGCGGGCAGCATGCCGGTCCGGCTCCACCAGGCGTAATAGAGGAAGTTGGCCGGGAGGTTGTATCCCTTCACCCTCACCCCCAGCAGAGGCGGCACGGCTCTGCGCAGCTGGTGTCCTCTGCGCAGCGAGATGGAGAGGAGGCCGACCTCCAGCTCCGGGTCCTGCTGCAGGAGGTGAGAGATGAGGTTTTCCGTGTAGTGGCCGATCCCCGTCTTCTCCAGGAGAAAGGGCGTGCCGTCGAAGAACACCTTCATCTCTCGCCCTTCATCTCCTTCATCCCTCGCCCTTCATCCCTCGCCCGCCCCCGACGCATGTCCCGGCTGCGCCCGCTCGCCTCTCCCATACTGCGGGAAGCGCATGCCCGCGTGGCGGCTCCCTCCGGCCCTCTCTCTCGCGACCACCCCGCGCACGGGGAACTCCCCCTCCGTGCCTTGTGCATGGCGCCCAGCTCAAGGGCTCGCCTGGGACCACTGTCCCCAGTTGATGATGACGATGCCCACCACGATGGCCACCGCACCCATCCAGTTGAGGGCGGTGATCTCGCGCGATTCGAAGAACTTGTCGTAGAACATGACCACTATGTAGGTGAGGCTGACGAAAGGATAGGCCACTCCCAGGGGGACGTCGGTGAGGACGATGAGCCAGAACATCGCCGAGGCCACGAAGATCACCAGGCCCAGGACCACCATCCAGGTGCTGACTATCTCCTTCACGAAGGTCGCCGGCTTCTTGAGCAGATCCCCGGCCCCCATGCCCGTGCGGTCCTTGACCTCGCCCATGCCCCGGCGCAGGCATATCTGCCCGCTGATGGCCAGCCCCACGCTCACCAGGATGAGAAGGTAGGACATCGGCTTAACCGCTGCTTCCATCGTCCCTCCTTGATCCTAAAGGTCGGCGCTCCGCGTGCCCGCGGCCTGCCACGCCTCCCGTTCCCCTCAGGCCCCGGGCCGCCCTCGACCGTCTTCTGCCAGGGAACTGCATCCGCCCGTCGCCACTGGCATCGAGCACATTATACCAGCCGCCGGCCGCCCGGCCCCCTCCGCTCATCCCGCCTCGATAAACGCCCCCGGTGCCTCTATGGGCGAGGGGGGCTCCTCATGGTACCCGGAAAAGAGTATCTCCACCCTGCCGGAGGTGACCTCCTCCCCCTCGCCGGCGCTGCTCTCCATGACCACGCGAACAGGCAGGCGGCTTTCCGCGGCTATCCACAACCTCACCAGGATCTCCCCCGTGAATTCCTGTTCCGCCAGCTCGGGGTATTTCTCCGCCAGCGTGGGATCCTCCTGCAGGCGCAGGTCCATGATCTCCCTCCCGCTCACCCTCAGGGAGAGGTAGCCGCAGCGCACACCCCTTATCTCCTCGTATCCCAACCATTCTGCGCTGCCGCCCATCCCGGTTATCCTCTCCACGATCTTGAGGTAGTCGAAGAAACGGGACTGCCCTTGTGGCGGCGTATAGTGCACCCACCCCGTCAAGCCGAGCTGTGCGGAGATGGTTTCACCCGCGACATAAGCGGTTTTTCCCCCGTCCACGGTGAGGTAGCTGAAAGCGCTTACGGCCGGCTTCTCCGGCTGGCTCGGGCTCGTCAACTCCTCCCGGTACTCGTATTTCTCGCGCTCCGGAAGGATGATTTCCCCCTCTACCCGCATCCATGATTCCAGGGAGGCTTGTGCGGTCCGTAGGGCGTTCCTGGACTCCTGCTGGAAACGGAGATAGCCGCCGGCCGCCGCGTAATCGCTCACCGCCTGCCCGCACATGCGCAGCCACTCCGCGGCGTCCGCCTCGCCTCCGCAACCGGCCGCCGTGACCACCGAGAAGGCGAGCAGCGCGGCCGCGAGGAGAGCGAGCCAAGCCATCCCGCGAAAGGGCGCGGGGGATGGCTCCGCAACCTTCCCGTCCTCCCGGCTCCGTTTCCGCACGCCTCGTCTCCGCATGATCTCCCTTCCGCCGCCGCGCTTGCCGCTCCCCTTTCCCTCACCAGCTTATCCACTCCCGCGAACGCATGGCAAGCTCGCCCCCAAGCGCAGGGCGCGGCCTTTCCCCGCGCCGGAAAGGCCGTGATATGTAGGTCACGCATGCGGGGCGGTTTGAAATGCCGACGGGGAAAGGTTTATGCTTGCTGGCAGGGAATATGCAGGTTAGGTGCCTTCCCTCGCAAAGGCGCAAGGCGTGGAAGCGGACGGAAAGATGAGGATAACGGTCATAGGCACGGGGTACGTGGGCCTGGTCACCGGCGCCTGCTTCGCCGACCTGGGCCACGAGGTCATAGGCGTGGACAAGGACCCGGAGAAGGTGGCGCGCCTGGAGCGCGGCGAGGCCGGCATCTACGAGATCGGGCTGCCGGAGCTCCTCTCCCGTCACCTGGGGGAAAACCTCTCCTTCGCCACCGATGCCCGGGAGGCGGTAAAACGCTCGGAGATAGTCTTCATCACCGTGGGCACCCCCCAGGGGGAGGACGGGAGCGCGGACCTGACCTACGTGCGGGAGGCGGCGGAGGAGATCGCCGCGGGCATCGAGTCCTACAAGGTCATCGTCAACAAGAGCACCATGCCCGTGGGTTCCACCCGCCTGGTGGAGAGGATCGTGCGCGAGTGCGCGGCGGGAGAGGAATTCGACGTGGTCAGCAACCCGGAATTCCTGCGCGAGGGGACGGCGGTGCGGGATTTCATGCACCCCGACCGCATCGTCATCGGCACCGACAGCCAGCGGGCGGCCGGCATCATGGCCGAGCTCTACAGGCCCCTGAACGCTCCCCTGATCATCACCGACCCCGCCAGCGCGGAGATGATAAAGTACGCCTCCAACGCCTTCCTGGCCACCAAGGTCTCCTTCATCAACGCCATCTCCAACATCTGCGAGGCGGTGGACGCCGACGTCAAGGAGGTGGCCCTGGGGATGGGGTACGACCACCGCATCGGCTTCGAGTTCCTGCGCTCCGGCCCCGGCTTCGGGGGCTCCTGCTTCCCCAAGGACTGCCGGGCTCTCATAGAGATCGCCCGCGAGCACGGCTACCACTTCTACCTCCTCGAGGGGGTCATGCAGGTCAACCAGGAGCAGATGGAACTCATGGCCAAAAAGGTGGAGGGGCGCCTGGGGGGACTGGAAGGAAAAACCATCGCCGCCTGGGGCCTGGCTTTCAAGGCCGGGACCGACGACGTGCGCGAATCCCCCGCCCTGGAGATCGTGCGCATGCTCGCGGAGCGCGGGGCTCGCGTGCGCGCCTACGATCCCCAGGCCATGGAGAACGCGCGCCGTTCCTTCCCCGAACTGGAATGCGCGGAGAGCGCCCTGGACGCCGTTCGCGACGCGGACCTGCTGCTCATCCTCACCGACTGGGACGAGTTCAAGCTGCAGGACTTCCGCAAGGTGGGGGAGCTCATGCGCAATAAAGAGATCCTGGACACGCGCAACTGCCTGGAACCCCTTTCCATCCGCCGTCTCGGCTTCACCTACGAGGGCGTCGGCCGTTAAGGCGCTTCTCCCGACCTTCGCACTTCTCCATCAAGCCGCAAATGCTAATCTCTTTTCAGCGAAAGACTACCTCGGGCATGTCACTGTGCTTGTCCATATGAGCACTTATGGAATGAAATAATGGCTTTACCTCACCCGAAGTAAGTTTCAGTTTCTCCACAGGTAGCTCATATGTTTCCTTTTAATGTCACGCGAATGTACAGGGTTTGCGGCCAGGTAATCCGGCTCTAGGCACAGGCGGCCATGCAGCCCTGCTCGTATTAAAGGCAGGCTCGTGGACGCTCCCTCTTAAATGCTCCCTGACTGCAACTAACAGGAAGGGGGATAAATGAGAACACTCATAGAGGCTTCAATGCTTGTTTTTCTTGCTCCCTGATTGCAACCGGCATATGCTGCGGGCCTGATTCCCGCTCCAATAGTGCTTCAATGCTTGTTTTTCTTGCTCCCTGATTGCAACGCGGCGAGTTGGCCCGCAAGCTGGTGCGAATAAAAGCTTCAATGCTTGTTTTTCTTGCTCCCTGATTGCAACTCTTTCGGCCCGAGCCGCAAGAGATACACGTGCTCGACGCTT
>CAKZMC010000134.1 GCA_937128055.1 uncultured Actinomycetes bacterium
TGGACACCTCCTTGCTCTGCTTCTTTTACTACAAAGCAAGTATAGGGGGTGTCCACCATGTTTCTGAACCTAGACATAGGCCGCGACTTATATATACGGAACATCTCGATGTCACCCCCGCGTGAAGGGCAAGGCGGTCCGCGCGGCCGCCAGCGCCCCCGTTCCCGCCGCCGGTTGTGATAGCATAGGTGTCGCGAGTTTCTCGCGCGCGAACGGCCGGTCGTAGCAAGGAGGGGGAGAGATGTTTCACGAGGATCTCTGCGACCTGTGCGGCGATTGCATTCTCAACTGCCCTTTCATGGACTACGACCGCGAGCAGTCCATCGAGCAGTTCCGCCGTCTCATGGCGGGGGAGACGCCGGAGATAGTGAGCCGCTGCGTCACCTGCGTGGCCTGCAACCAGTTCTGCGAGAAGGGCGCCAACCCCTTCGACCTTATCCTGGAGCGCCAGGAGGAGACGGGGGTGTTGAACATACCGGAGGAGAACACGCAGCTCTTCCGCAACCTGCCCAATGCCCCCGGCGAGGTGGTGGAGGGAGAGCCCGGGAAGGCGGTGATCTCGCTCTGCAGCGTAGGGGACCTGATCCCGGGGCTTTTCGAGGGCCCCCTCTTCGCGGGGTGCACCTTCCTCAAGGGCGGCAGGTACTTCTGCAACGTGGGATGGGTACACCTCGGTTACCACTCGCCGGTGCGCGAGGGAGCGCGCAAAGTGGTGGAGAACCTGGCCGAGACGGGCGCGCGGGAGATCGTCCTCTACCACGACGACTGCTACGCGCTGTTCGCCTCCATGATCAAGGAATACGGCGTGGAGGTCCCCTTCCGCCCCGTGCACATCATCGAGTACTTGCTGCAGGCGGTGAAGGAAAGCGGCGGCGCGAAATCCCTGGGGTTGAAAGTCGCCTACCAGCAGCCCTGCGCCTCCCGTTATACTCCCTGGAAAGACGAGTGGCTGGACGAGCTTTTCAGCCTCATCGGGGTGGAGAGGGTGGAGAGGAAATACGACCGCAAGTTCGCCATGTGTTGCGGATCCCCCATGGTTCCCCGTGACCGTGAGAAGGCCTTGGAGATAAGGAAGCGCAACATCGACGACGCCGTGGAGCACGGGGCGCAGGCCATGGCCTATCTCTGCCCCCTGTGCGTGCTCAGCCTGCGCAAGGCGGCGGCAGCGGCGGGGCTGGAGAATTATCACCTCATCGAACTGGTGAAGATGGCGCTGGGCGACACGACCTGAGTATCCCGGTTGAGGGATGCGGCGTGCTTCTTATAAGACCAAGGGAGAGGCTCCGCCCCTCCCTTGACCCTCCCCAGACATACTTTGGGGTCAAACCGCGTTTATGTCTGA
>CAKZMC010000135.1 GCA_937128055.1 uncultured Actinomycetes bacterium
CAGCCGCCCGACGGCAACCCAAAATGCGAACATCACTTTACTATACCAAGACATAAACCGCTGAAAATCGGTTAGTGCAACGAATTGTGTGTAAATCCATTTCCTGCCATGCCTCCCTCATACTGAAGAGCGTTATCTGGGTCCCTCACCTCCTTGGATTTCTGTATGAGGTCCTCGAGCAGCAGATCTACGTCCATATAGCGTTTCTTTCCCCAGCGTTTTTCCTCGGTCCATTTCAGCCTGGCAGCAGCAAGCATGAGGCAGGAGGTGACGTCGGGGAAGACCCCGACCACACGGGAACGCCTGCGCACCTTCAGGAAGAGCCTCTCCAGGGGGTTGTTGGAACGGATATGGCGCCAGTGCCTGCGTGGATAGGAGTAGAAGGTGAGCGTCTCCTCCAGACCTTGGGAAAGCACGGAGGCGGCCTCGGGAAGGAGCTTGCGCCAGCTGGATACCACCCTCTCTGCCTTGGCCTGGGCTTCATCTGCGCTCTCCCGGTTGTGGATGGTCTTAAGTGAAGCCGCTAGATCCTCCCGCAGCCTTCTGGGGCAGAGGGAGAGGATGTTGCGGTAGAAGTGGACGATGCAGCGCTTGAAGTCGACTGGGGGAAGCACTCGGAAAGCGCCTCCCTGATCCCCAGGTGGGCGCCGGAGACGGCGAGCCCCACGTATTCCAGACCCTTTTCCTTGAGCCATCTGAGGAAAGAGAGCCAGGATCCTTTGTCCTCTTGGAAACCAGGGGCTATGCCCAATATATGGCCAGCTTGTTGCGTGTCTCCGGCCCACCTCGCGGCAGGTTCTTGTGTTTCTCGAGGGGCTCGCCAGCGCCCGCACCGCCTACCCGGCAAGCGCCGAAGATTGTCACTGGCCGGTGTTGCATCGAGGTACTTTGGAAAGGGCAATGCGAGTCTCCGCTCGGGCTTGCCGGGACTCGCAGCTAACGAGGAAAGAGGGTTGAGGTGTCATGGGTACCATGTGGGACACATGAATCAATATGGAAGGGATGAACGGGTGGGTGCGCGATATCAGCGGATACGTCAGGAGGACCGGTGCGCCTGCGGAAGCCGCGGACCGGGAGAAGACCGCGGATTTCAAAGCGCTCATGGAGGACGGGAGCGCTCAGGCGGTCAGGGCCATGGCGCTTGCGATGATGGAAGAAGTGGAGGTGCTGGACGACTACGTCGGGATACTGGCGTCGCTGGACGCGGAAAGGATATCCCACCTCCGGGACATGCTCTGGGATGAAGACCAGCCCGAACGTCACGCGGCGGCGCTGGCTCTGGTGTTTGCCGAAGAACCGGTGGCGTTGGATGTACTCATGGAAGCCCTGGAGGGCGGGGATGCAACGGTGCGTTCGCAGGCCATGAACGTGCTGACCATCAAGCCGGGTTCAAGAGCGGAAGAGGCGGCATTTCGCCACCTTCATGACGAATTCCCCCTGGTGAGGGAATATGCCGTTTCCATCCCCGGCGGCAGCGCGAGAGAGGAGTATCGCAGCGCCCTGCAGGCTGCGTTGAGCGACTCCTGGGAAGGAGTGCAGGTGAAAGCAGCCGCGGCGCTCGCGAAGATGGGGGATGTTGACGCACTTGAGGCATTGCGGCGCTTTGCGAATAAAAGCAAGGAACCAAATATCAGGTTAGAGGCCTTGGCGGCGCTCGCGCGGATGGGAGACGAGAGCGCGGTGGAGGTTCTATATGGTTTGGCCGATGGCGAAGAGGGCTCTGAGGAAAAGACCATCGCTCGAAGCAAGCTCAGGTCGCTCGGTTTGAGGCCCGGTCCTGACAGGCAGATATGATCCGGCCGTGGTTACGCGGCCGGCGGAAACCCGTGCCCGGGAGCGGCCCGGGATCCTGGAAGCCTGTGAAAACGGTATAGGTCCTCGAGGTGACGGCCGCGCTGCCTGGCCTCCGAGCCAGCATGCCTCCTCATGTGATAAAATTCTCTCACCGTCCGGGGCTGCGCATTGCCGGTTTACGAAAAGGAGGGATAGGGCATGAGGCATAGTCGACCGCGCGCATATGCGGTGTTGCTGTTGTCGCTCGCACTGCTCGTGGCGAGCACGGGGATGGCCACGGGGGGAGAGACGCGGGCACCGCAGCCGGCTTCCCAGCCCCAGCCCCAACCGCTGACGACGGGCGCCGCCGGGGATGGTCTCTACGACTTCAACCGGGTGGACGAGCAATGGACGATGCGCGACGGGACCACCCTCCCCGTCTCGGTCTTCGCGCCGGTCCCCAGGACCCCGGGCGAGACCTTCCCGGCCATAATCGTCATCCACGGCTGGCTCATGGAGAAGTCCGTGCCGTGCTGGGCGGCCGAGTATTACGCCGGGAGAGGGTACGTCGGGGTGGCGATGACCATGCGCGGCTGGTTCGGGGCCGACGGCCAGATAGGCTGCATGGACCCGGAGCTCGACGTCAGGGACATAAGCGACGTTATCACCCTTTTGGGGCAGGACGCGCGCTTCCCGGTCCTCGAGGACGAGAAGGGACCGGTGGTGGGCGTCACCGGATATTCCATGGGGGGATGCTTCTCGTACTTGATAGCGCCCCGCGAAGATCCCAGGCCGGGGGACCCGGGAGACCCCAGGGTCAGGGCCATCGTCCCCATGCACGGCTCCTTCGACCTCACCTTCTCCCTCTACGCAAACGGGGCGCCGAAGTGGCTGTGGATCGCATCCCTTCTCTTCGGGGCCTACATGGGGAAGATGAGCGGCTTCATGTTGAACCTCACGGCCATAGCCGCGGACCGGAGGTTGAACGCCTGCCAGAAATTGTCGGCGGTGATGGAAGCCGTTTCCAGGTTGGCCAAGCGGCCGGTCAGCGACGTCAACCCCCGGCTGATGGAGATCTACGACATCGTGATGCGGCACGACATGGACAGGGAGGAGGAGGCCCTGCAGTTCTTGAGGATACGCTCGGCCAGGTACTGGTGCGACGAACAGTACGACGGCGCGGTTGAGCACCCCATCACGGCCGCCGCCCTGATAATATGCGGCTTCAACGACGACCTCTTCTTCGCCAACGAGGGCCTGGTGGCCTTTGGTTCATGCGAGGGGCCGAGGAGGCTCTTGATCACCGACCGGGGACATGCCGGCGACCTGGCGGCTGGCGCCGGGGGCGTGCTGCCGCTCGACGAAGAAGGGCGGTGGATGGCCGCTCAGGTGGACGCCTGGTTCGACCGCTACCTGAAAGGCGCGGACAACGGGGTCGAGGGAGAGCCCCGCATATGTTTCCACCGCCCATACGACCCCGGCCGTTACGGCCAGGCGGACAGCTACCCGCTCCCCGGCACCTCCCAGACGACATATTATCTCGCCGGCAACGGGAGCGGGTCCGGGAGGCTCTCGCCGCAGCGACCGTCCGGCGGCAGCTCGCAGGCCGACCTTTACCTGAACCTGGGCTTCAGCGGCTCGCTCTCCTTCCCTTACATGAAGGACATCATGGTCCCCTTTGGAGGGGGGTTGCTCGACATCCCGACCACCGTCAAGCTCATGGACATCCCGTGCACCGCGCGCGGTTACGTGAGCGAGCCGCTGCAGCAGGACATGACCATAATGGGCGCGCCCCGGGTGATCGTCTATTTCCGGGGTTCCTATCCCTTCGCGGAGCTCAACCCCTATCTGTACGAGGTGACGCCGGACGGGAAGGAGATCCTGGTCAGCAGGGGATGGTATGTAGGATACGACCCCGAGGTATGGTCGCTGAACGACACCGCGAGCCGGCCCATCGAGATGCAGGCCTGCTGCCACCGTTTCCGGGCGGGGAGCCGCATCAAGCTGAGGATAGCCACGGCCGATCCGCCGCAGGCCTTGAACGACTTCACACCCGCGGTCATCTTGCTTTACCGCGGCGGGGGGATGCCCTCCAGCCTGGTGCTGCCGGTGGTGCCCGGTTCGTATTGAGAGCGGCTCGCTGAAGCCATGCCGGTAAGCACGGGCGGCAGGCGTGCGAGCCTGGCGCCCCGGCTGATCCCGCGGGTCCGGGCACGGCTGAAAAAGCGCCCTTCCGGATCAGGCGTGCAGGTCGAAGCGGTCCGCGTTCATCACCTTGTTCCACGCCGCGATGAAATCGCGCACGAACTTCCCCCGGGCGTCGTCGCAGGCGTAGACCTCCGCGATGGCCCGGAGCTGCGAGTTGTGGCCGAATACGAGGTCCACGCGGGTGGCGGTCCACTTGAGCTCGCCCGTCGCGCGGTCGCGCCCCTCGAAGACGTCCTCGTCCTCCGTGGCCGGCCTCCATTCCGTGCCCATGTCCAGAAGGTTCACGAAGAAGTCGTTGGTGAGCGCCCCCGGGCGCGCGGTGAAGACGCCGTGCCGGGAACCCCCGTAGTTGGCGTCGAGGACGCGCATGCCGCCGATGAGCACCGTCATCTCGGGAGCGGTCAGGGTCAGCAGCTGCGCGCGGTCCACCAGCAGGTGTTCCGCTTTCACGGCGTACTTCTTCTTCTGGTAGTTGCGGAAGCCGTCGGCGCACGGCTCGAGCACGGCGAAGGAATGCACGTCGGTCTGCTCTTGGGAGGCGTCCGTGCGCCCCGGCGCGAAGGGGACGGTGACGTCGAAGCCGGCGTTCCTCGCGGCCTGCTCCACGGCGGCGCATCCTCCCAGGACGATGAGGTCGGCGAGGGAGATTCTCTTGTTTCCCGCCTGCGCGCCGTTGAACTCCGCCCGTATCCCCTCCAGGACCCGAAGCACCTTCGCCAGCCGCTCCGGCTCGTTGACCTCCCAGTCCTTCTGCGGCGCGAGGCGGATGCGCGCCCCGTTCGCCCCGCCGCGCTTGTCCGAGCCGCGGAAGGTGGAGGCGGAAGACCAGGCGGTGTAGACCAGGTCGGAGATGGAGAGGCCGGAGGCGAGGACCTTGGCCTTGAGGTCCGCGATATCGGCCCCGTCTACGAGCTCGTGGTCGACCGCGGGCACCGGGTCCTGCCAGATCAGATCCTCCTCCGGGACCTCCGGTCCCAGGTAGCGCGAGCGAGGCCCCATGTCGCGGTGGGTGAGCTTGAACCAGGCGCGGGCGAAGGCCTCCGCGAACTGCTCCGGGTTCTGGTGGTAACGCCGCGCTATGGACTCGTAGACGGGGTCGAAGCGCAGCGAGAGGTCCGCGGTGGTCATGATGGGCGCGTGGCGCTTCGACGGGTCGTGCGCGTCCGGCGCCATGTCCTCCTCGGCGGCGTCCTTGGCCACCCACTGCCAGGCGCCGGCCGGGCTCTTCACCAGTTCCCACTCGTATTTGAAGAGCACGTCGAAGTAGCCCATGTCCCAGCGGATGGGGTTGGGGGTCCAGGCGCCCTCGATGCCGCTGGTGATGGTGTCCGGACCCTTGCCGCTGCCGTAGGTGCTCTTCCAGCCGAGGCCCTGCTGCTCGATGGGAGCGGCCTCGGGCTCGGGTCCCACATGCGACGCGGGGCCCGCGCCGTGGCATTTGCCGAAGGTGTGCCCGCCGGCGACGAGGGCCACGGTCTCCTCGTCGTTCATGCCCATGCGCGCGAAGGTCTCGCGCACCTCGCGGGAGGAGGCCACCGGGTCGGGTTCGCTGCCCGGCCCCTCCGGGTTCACGTAGATGAGGCCCATCTGCACCGCGGCGAGGGGGTTCTCCAGCTCCTCGCCCTCGCCGTGGCGCCGGTCGCCCAGCCAGGTCTCCTCGCTTCCCCAGTAAATGTCCTCCTCCGGCTCCCACACGTCCACGCGCCCGCCGCCGAAGCCGAAGGTCTTGAACCCCATGGACTCCAGCGCGCAGTTGCCGGCCAGGATCATGAGGTCGGCCCAGGAGATCTTTCTTCCGTACTTCTTCTTGATGGGCCAGAGCAGCCGGCGGGCCTTATCCAGGTTGGCGTTGTCCGGCCAGCTGTTGACGGGCGCCAGGCGCTGGTTGCCCGTGCCCGCGCCCCCGCGGCCGTCGCCGATGCGGTAGGTGCCCGCGCTGTGCCAGGCCATCCTGATGAAGAGGCCGCCGTAGTGTCCGTAATCGGCCGGCCACCAGTCCTGCGAGTCGGTCATCAGCGCGTAGAGGTCCTCCTTCACCGCCTTCAGGTCGAGTTTTGCAAATTCCTCGGCGTAGTCGAAGTCCTCGCCCATGGGGTTGCTCTTGCTCGAGTGCTGGTACAGGATCCTGAGGTTCAACTGCTCCGGCCACCAGTCGCGGGTGGTCATGCCTCTCCCGCTCGCCTGCGGGTTCATCCTGCCCGTCACCGGGCACCTGCTCTCCTCGTTCATGGTATTTCCTCCTCCGAGCATTGGGGTCTTGCCTTCGCTTTTCCCTGCACTTACGATTATTCCCCACCCGCTGAAGTTCTAACGGCGTGAGCGATGGCGATGGTGTTCGGCGATGCCGCTTGTTCTGCGGTGTCACCCTGGCCTTTCCGTCCTCAGGCCCGGGAGCCGTCTTCTTCCGCTACGCGCGACCGCCGTGAAAACGGGCGTCTGGACTTGAAAGGCGATGCTGGAAAGCCCCTCGTTCAAGGGGTCTCCGTTCGCGTATCAGGGGAGCATGCCAGGACGTCCCGGCATCCCGGTATCTGCCCGCACACCGTCCAGGACCCCAACCTTTCCGGGGGAACTGCCCGGGTATTGCACGTTCCAAGGCGCGGGACCGTGCCGCCCACCGCACGCCCTGCGAGGCGGTGGAAATCCACGGATCAGGCCTGCGGCCGGCCTTGGGGGCGGCATCTTCTGCCCTGGCCCTTTCGGGGTCTCTCCGGGTGTCTAAGCCATTTGCGTACTCATCTCCGGGCTGCGGCCTCCACGGCTTGCGGCGGCAGGAGGGGCGCCGCGGGAGCTTTCTACGGGCTCAGTGCGACGCCGCCGCGCGCTCAACCGGCTCCGCCGTCGCGTCAGAAAGAAATCTGCCCTAAAGATCATTCGTTGACTTGTAAATGAATATGATCGAAGCAAGCGTTTCCTTGACAGCGGAAACGCGCGCGCATTATCGTGTAGTCCGGGCGACGGTCAACCATCCATTCCCATCGTCATAGGGCTAGCGAGGAAGTCGGCGGAAAGCAAAGGGGGAGGCCTCATGCGACGCGGTGCGGGCCTTGTGATCTTCTTCTGCTCCGGCATGCTGCTGCTGTCTGTGGCGGGATGCTACCAGCCGGGGGGCCCCGTTCCCGAGGGCAAGCATGCGGCGGCGGCGCGCGCCTGGACCATGGAGGACGTGGACGCGGAGGTGGTGATGACCCTGGGGCGGGTCCATTCGCCGGCTCCGGACGGCAACGGCGTGCCGCCGGGGGAGTGCGACTGGATCCACTACCTTCGCTTCCGGCCAGCGGAGGGGAGCATGGATCCCGGTGATGCCGACGCCGTCATCATCCTCATCCCCGGCCTGCTGGGAGGCGCGGGCAGCCTGGAGACCATCAGCCGCCAGATGGTATACATGGCCCTCAAGCAGCGCGGCAAGCGCATCGAGGTCTGGGCCGTCGACCGCCGCCCCAACAACCTGGAGGACCTCACCGGCCTCAACGCCGCGGAGGAGGCACGCGACACGGATGTGGCCATAGATTATCTATATGGGGGGGCGGAGATAGGTGGGAAGAGGTTCGCCGGCTTCCTCGGCGATGCGGACGTCCCTTTCCTCTCCGAGTTCGGGCTGGAGCTGGCGATGAACGACATCTACACCCTCATCACGGCCAATTTCCCGGATCCCGCCCTGCGGCGGCAGAAGGTCTTCGTGGGCGGCCATTCGCTGGGCGGGCCGCTCACCGCCCTCTTCGCGGGTTGGGATTTCGACGGCGACGCGGCGACACTCGATGACGCCGGCTTCATGAACTGCGCCGGGCTCATCGGCCTGGACACCATGCTCGAGGCCGACCTCTCCTCCTTTACGGAGACGCCGGCCGAGGAGGTCCTCGGCGCGGATGTAACCGCCCAGGCCGCCGCGAACGCGGGGGAGCTCTACGCCTCGCTGGTGGAAGGGATCCGTAAAGGCTCCCTGCCGCGCATAATCCCGCCCATGCCCCTGGGGCCGGAGATCATGGCCATGCAGGAGCTGCTGGCCATGGAGGCCGCCTGGCATCCCGACGACGAGTCGACGCTGCTGCGGCGCATGCCCAAGTCGTCCCAGGTGGATGTGAACCTGAGGATGCTCCACGCCAGGGCCCTCGGGCAGTTTCTCCTGCCCGTCCCCTACATCACGGACTTCCGCTACACCAACGAGGCCCTGCTGGGCATATTCACGGACGACAACTTCAACCCCATAAACCCGCTTCAGGCCAGCACGGGTTTCCTGGAGGGAGGGGCGGTGGTGAGAAAGCATTTCCCGCTGCCCCAGGACCTGGCCTCCATCCCGCAGCTCTCGCTCCTGAAGACCTTCATCAACATGGACGGGCAGTTCGTCGCCAACGACGCCGGGCCTAACTATTGCAGGCTCGGGCGGGGCCCCCTGTATTCATGGGTGAACTTCGATGAGATAGGGGACGCTTCCGACCCCGACTACCGGGACCTGAAGGGTTCGCTCACCTACACGACCGTGGGGGAGGAGGTCTCGGACATACAGGACGTGGCGCGCTTCCTGTACAGGGGCCCCAGCAATGCCCTGGAGTGGTATTTCACCACGCGTATCCTTCTGGACATGCTCATGGCCGCCATGGGCCACGGACCAGAGTGCGGTATCGATTTCCTGCACGGGGACGCGATCGATGCCATGCCGCAGATCGATTTCGTGGCTGCGAAGGGACCCCTGCTCCTTATCGCGGACAACCTGCCCGACGATATAATCGTCCTCGAGGGCTATAACCATCTTGACGTCTGCGTGGCGGCCCCCGACCGTCCGTCGCGCAGGCCGAACGAGGTCATAGACCCGCTCCTGGACTTCGTGCTGGGACGCGAATAGAGGCGCCTACCTTCCCAGGGCCTCGCGGTCGCCGCCACTCATCCCTGCCAGGTAGCGCACCAGTTTTTTCCTGGACTCGATGTCGTACTGAGTGGTGATGGCGATCTGCTCCATGATAGGGGAACCGCCGCCGTGGTAATTCCCGATATTCATGATCCCACCCGTCGCCGAGCAGAGCAGGTCGCCGAGGTACCTCCAGAACTGCGCCTGGTCCTCGACGGGGACGTCAGGGTTGCGCTCGGTGTACTTCATGAGAGGCTCGCCCGTCTCCGGATTGGCGAAATCCCTCTCGTGCGGGAAGGTGGCC
>CAKZMC010000136.1 GCA_937128055.1 uncultured Actinomycetes bacterium
CGCTTCGAGGCACCCGTGGCCGATGGCTGGCGGACACTATATATGCTAACCTCCTGAGAAGATGTCATAATCGTTTTGAAGAATGAAGGTAGAGTCGAACGCGGGCGCCGTGGCTACAGGTCCCGGGTGGATGCAACCCCCCTGCCTTTCGGCGGTGGCCTCAGTCCCGGGGACCATACCCGGTTTCCCGCGAGCGCTCATCGAACCCGGCGTGCGGTTTTCCCGCACCGGGCTCTCGGACGGACTTCACGCCATGGCATGCGCATACCGCTTTCGCGGCAGAGACTTGCTGGACAGGACCCCCAGTTCCCCGAACACCACCCTGCCCGGCAGCCTGCGGGTGCCCCGGGTGTTGAGCTTCCTGCGCCTGCGCAGGAAGCGCAGCGTGCGGTCGTAGACGAAGTTGTCCACGGCCCGCCGGGTCTTGCCGAGGGTGCCGTAGCAGAAGTAGTTGTTCCAGCCCTTGATGAGCCGGTTGAGCTCCGCGACGACCTCCTCCCACGGGTCGTTGTTGCCCGCATGGAGTATGGCGCGCACCTCTCGCTTGAGCCTGCGCAGGGCCGCGGGCGAGGGGGCTGCCCCCAGGTAGGGCCTGCCCGTCCGCGACGCCCGGAAGGGGCCGAAGGCGTACCCCAGGAAGCAGAAGCGCTCCCGGCGGGCGTCCAGTACGCGGGTCTTCGCCTCGTTGAGCTCCAGGCCCATGACCCCCATCCAGCGCCGGGTGATCTCCAGCACCTCCTCCGCCCCGCGCCCGCACAGGATGACCAGGTCGTCGGCGTAGACCACGAGCTCCGCCCCGTATCTCTGGGCGAGCCCGCGCCTGCGGAAGGTCTTCAGATAGCGGTTCATGTAGAGGTTGGCGAGCAAGGGGGAGAGGGGCCCTCCCTGCGGTACGCCCCGCTTGGACCCCTTCCCGCCGCGCAGGTTCTTCCTTCCCTGCTCATCCGTCTCCTCTACCGGGCTCTTGAGCCACATCTTGATCAGGTGCAGCATCTCGCCGTCGGCTATCCTTCTGGCCAGGCAGCGCATGAGCCCGGCGTGGGGGATGGTGTCGAAGTAGGCGGAGACGTCGGCGTCCACCACCTGCACCTGCCCCCGGATGAGGGAGCGGTGCACCTTCTCCACCGCCTCCAGGGCGCTCCGGCCGGGGCGGTAGCCGTAGGCCGCCTCGTCCAGGTCCGCCTCGAAGATGGGCTCCAGGACGATCCTGGCGGCGGTCTGCACCACTCGGTCCCGGATGGTGGGTATGCCGAGCGGCCGGCGGCCCTCCCCGTCCGGCTTGGGTATCATCACCCTCCGGACCGGGCTGGGTCTGTGGGCTCCCGTCCTCACCTCCTCTGAGATCTTGCGGATCCACCCCTCCAATCCCTCGGCCTCGATGTCGGAGAAGGTCTGCCCGTCCGTGCCCGGCGCCCCGCCGTTTGCCTTGCACAGGAGCCAGGCGTAGGCGAGGACGTCCTCTCTCCAGACCTTGTCGATGAGGGAATAGAAGCGGTAGTCCCTATCCTGCTTGGCCTTGGCGTAGAGCTTCCCTCTGAGCTTCCGGATCCTCTCCGGGGTTGCTAGGCCCGCGGCCAATCCCCTGCCTCCTTTCGCCTTTCGGAAAGCGTGCCCGAACCAGGGCCCCTTCCCTCCCCCGGCGTTACCCGGCTTCTGCGGTACTATGGGCCCCTCCGACTCCTGCCGGGGCCGGACCCCTTGGTGTGTCCGTTGCCCCTCCGGGCGCCCCGGCAGGTCTCCCGTGTTGCGCGCCCCTCTGTGCGTACATGCCACGCCCACTACCCCGGCGGGCGGGCCGGCCTTCGCTTATCGGTTGATCCGGTCGGCCCCGGCGGCCTTCGCCGGTCGTATGGCGGCTCGGCGCCCGCGACTTCACTTTCGAGGCCTGCTCAGGCTTCACTGCACGTTGCGGCCTGTACGCTTGCAAGCCCTCCTGGAAGAGGACATCTTTCCCCGGGGCTTCGACGGTTCGGTCACCCTTGCCGCCGCCCGGGTAGCTACCTGGGTGAACCGATAACTCCCAGGGCCGGACTTTCACCGGCTAGAAGGGCGCACCTTTCACGGCGCCCATACGACCCCGTGGAGGAATGCCGCGTGTGATTGAAGATGATCGAATGAACATACCATCCCGCAGATCCCGCTGGTGATTGAAGATACAAACCCGTGGAGGAGCCACCACAGACCGCCGGGATTGGGTGATTGAAGATCGAAGATACGACCCCGCAGAGCGGATTGAAGATCGAAGATTATGTCATATGGCTCCTCATTCAGGGGTAAATAGGTTATAAACGGTACCTTTGAAAGGGGGCCTGAGAGATGATCAGGAAAGAGGAGTTCGAGCTCAAGAGGCGCCTTTCGGCCAAGACCCTGGAGGAGACCTTCAAGGAGAAGATGCGGGAGGGACTGGGCTGCTCCAACTTCGAGGCGGAGGCGGTGTTGGAGACGGTGAAGGAGGTCTTCTTCCCCCACAGCATAGAGGACGTCTCCCCGGGACAGATGGTGGTCCTGGCCATCTCGGCCAAGGAGCCGGCTTCCAAGCCCCTGCGTGACTGCTCCTTCCTCCCCGTGGTGCTCACCCTGCACGCCGGGGAGGAGGACGACCTCCTGCGCCAGAGGGAGGGGGTGGAGGCCCTGCGCAGGAGGCAGCTGGCCCGCATGGCCAGGGAGGCCCTGGAGCAGGGGGCCCTGCTCACGCTGGAGGACTTCGCCTACCGCATCTTCAACTGCGGCCGGCGCACCGTGAGCCGGGACCTGGCCGCCCTGAGGGAGGCCGGGGAGACGGTGCCCCTGCGCTCGCAGCAGAAGGACATCGGCAGGGCGCTCTCCCACCGCGTGGAGGCGGTGAGGCTCTACCTGGAGCGCAAGAGCTACTCCCAGATAGCGGAGCGCATCCACCACTCTCAGGCGGCCATCCGCAACTACGTCACCACCTTCGCCGCCGTGGCCGCCATGACCAGGCGGGGCATGGGCGCCGCCGAGATAGCCTTCGTGGCCCAGATCTCCCCCGCCCTGGTCCGGGACTACCAGGAGCTCCTGGCCCGCTACGACGACCCGGAGCACGCGGAGCGCCTCCAGGAGGTCATCTCCCGCCTCGGCGGGGAGGTGGTGGAGCTTGCGGGCCGCCGGGCCAAAAAAGGGGGCGGGAGAGGATGAGGGTGGAGGCGAAAAGCAGCGAGCGCGCCTTCTGCCCCGCGGCGGAGAAGAGCTTCCGGGCCGCCCTGCGCCGCTTCATCCGGGAGGAGTTCCCCCGCCTGGGGGGAGAGAGGGTGGTCGCGCTGTTCATAGAGGAGCTCCTGCGCTTGATAGATAGCCACCACCTCACCCGCGAGCGCGTGGGGGCGGGGCAGCTCCTGTGGTATGCCGTGGACGCCCTGGACCCGCCCTTTCGCCACAAGAGGATGGCCGATACCAGGATGGTCCCGGTGCTGCTCTCCCTCGTCACCCCGGAGGACGTGGAGGAGAGGCGCCGGGGGGAGGAGGGCCCCCGGGAGCGCGCCAAGCGCGTGGCCGCCCGCCTGCTCGGGGAGGCCTGGGCCCAGGGCGGGGTGCTCTCCCTGGCCGACCTGGCCCTGATCATGAGGCTGAGCCCCGGCTACCTCTCCGACCTCGTGGGCGAGTGGGAGAGCGAGCGCCGGGAGGTGCTGCCGCGCCGGGGCACCGTGCACGACCTCGGGCCCTCGCTTACCCACAAGGCGGCCATCTGCCGCAAGGCTGTCCTGGAGGGCAAGCAGACCCCGGAGATCGCCCGGGAGACCCACCACAGCCCGGCCAGCGTGGACCGCTACCTGCTGGACCTGGAGCGGGTGGCCTACGCCATGCTCAAGCACGGCATGAGCCCGCGCGAGATATGCTTCACCACCCAGATGTCCGAGGGTCTGGTCCGCCAGTACGCCCAGCTAGTTGCCGAGCTCGGGCTCTCAGAATCAAGCCCTTTCCGAAAGGAGGTGGGTGCTGAACTTCCCATTGACTCAAGGTCTGGAAAGAACAATACCGAGTGGGCCTAGCCTACTTTATAGGATAGATGCCATATGGCACAGCTATAGATACGACCCCCTCTGTTAAATACGCGGTCAGGAAGAATTAAAGCTCATTTAACCCACTGTTCATCTCACGGTCTTACCTTTGCCACGGAGATATAAGGAGACGCTTGATCGAGATCGGTGAAGCAGCGAGAACAGGGAGTCAGCATGGCGACGCCCGTAACGCCGGAGGCTGACCGGAAGGAACCGTTATTCCGGAAGGAAGGGATGCAGGAGGTGTGCAGTATGCGCAGTTTGATCGCAGGGTTCAGGAGGAAGTGGAGGCTCGTGGTCGGCCTTTCCCTGGCCGGCCTGATGGCCATTGCGTTCGCGCTGGCCGGGCCTGGTTGCTCTTCCGGGAAGGGAGAAGAGGAGAAGAAGCAGATAAAGTCATTGAAGATCGGCGTTATCCCGGCCGTGGACATGGCCGGCCTGGCAGAAAAATCCAAGCCAGCGGTGGAGTACTTCAAGCGCGAGCTCGGCCTCGAGGAGGTCGAGCTCAGCTCGGCCACCGATTACACCGGGGTTATCGAGGCGATGGCCAATGAGCATATCGAAGCCGCCCTCTTCGGCCCGTTCTCTTACGTGCAGGCCGCAAAGCGCGCTGATGCCGAAGCTATAGCGGCGGTCGGCAACGAAGAGGGCAAGCCC
>CAKZMC010000137.1 GCA_937128055.1 uncultured Actinomycetes bacterium
TCTCAGACATGAACGCGGTTTGACCCCAAAGTATGTCTGGGGAGGGTCAAGGGAGGGGCGGAGCCCCTCCCTTGGTCATACAAAAGGCAACGAATGGGGTCTGGCCCCGAGGTGTTGACACGTAACCATGCAGGGAAGCACGTGTTTATAATAGCGAATATAGGACAGGGGCGAGAGATGAAGGAGGTAAACCGCTTGGCGATAGGGGACGGAAACCAGGGTACCTGCCACGAGGACGGCGTCCTGGTTCGCCGTGCGCAGGAAAAGCGCGAGGACTTCGAGGCCCTGTACAGGAAGTACCTCAAGAAGGTATACACCTATGTCTATTACCGCGTGGGAAACGTGCAGGACGCTGAGGACATTACGGAGAGCGTTTTTCTGCATGCCCTGCTCCACCTCAACAACTACCAGGACAGGGGCATACCCTTTTCCGCCTGGTTGTTGCGCATAGCCCACAACCTGGTTGCCAACTGGTACCGCAACGCGAACCGGCATCGTTCCGTTGACCTGGATACGGCCGGGGACTTGAAGGATTTCTCGCCTACGCCCGAGGAGAGCGCGGAAAACAGGGAGGAGATGCGGCGCCTGAGGGAAGCCCTTTCCTCCTTGCCGGAGGAGAAACAACAGGTGCTGATCCTCCGCTACGCGGAGGGGATGAAACATCGCGAGATTGGAGAGGTGATGGGAAAGAGCACGGGAGCGGTGAAGGTCCTCGCGCACCGTTCCCTGGTGACCCTGCACAGGCGCCTTTCCGAAAAGGAGGGAGAGGAATGATGGAGAGAGGGCAGCAAGAGGGGAGGAAGCGCGGTTACCGCCACACGGTGAAACTGCTCCGGCAATACCTGCGCCCCCTGGACCCCAGGCAGAGTTTCTCGCTGCGCCTGGAGGACCTCTGCCGCAGCATGGGTGCGGACGAGTTCCTGGTGGCGGAGGCCGCGGACCTTCGGGGAAAGTCCGCCCGGCGCAGGATGATCGTGGGCGGAGCCGTCTTTTCAGCCCTTCCCTTTCTCGGGGTGGCGGCTTATGCTATAGGCAAGCATTTGCTGAAGCGTAGGGTCGTGGCCATGGGCGTCTAAGGGAAAGGAGCTATGAACCGGGAAGAGGTTTTCGCGGTGGTGCGCGCCGCGCTGGCGGGAGCTCTGGAACTGCCGGAGGAGGAGATCGGGGAGGATTCCCGTTTCAAGGAGGATCTGGAAGCGGACTCTTTGGACTTGGTGGAGCTCCTCCTGGAAATGGAAAGCGAATACGGGTTCAAGGTCAACGACGAGGAAGCGGCGGAGATCCTCACGGTGGGGGACGCAGTGGACCTGATACTGCGGAAGACCGCCGCTTGATGCGGTATGTCTGGGGTTGGTCTGCGATGATAGTAGGCATCCCCGGCGGGCTGCTCTACTACCGCTACGGAAAGCTGTGGAATTCCTTCCTGCAAGCCCTGGGAGCCGAGGTGGTGGAAAGCGGCGAAACCACCCGTTCCATCCTCAACTCCGGGGTGAGCAAGGCGGAGAATGAGAGCTGCCTGCCGGTCAAGGTATTTTACGGGCACGTGCTGGCCTTGCGGGACAAGGTGGACGCCATCTTCGTCCCCCGCCTGGTGAGCGTGCGCAAAGGGACCCACACCTGCCCCAAGATGCTCGGATTGCCGGACCTGGCGCGAGCAGCGGTTGAGGACAGGATCCCCATAATAGCTCCTACCATTAATTTCCAGGAAGGCATGTGGGCCAACTACAAGGCGGTCTATTCGCTAGGCCGCCTCTTCACCCATAACCCCGTGCGCATAATCCGGGCCGGCGTCAAAGCCTGGAGGGAGCACCGCCTTTACCTGGAAAGGCTTACCCTGGGCCTCGACCACCGCAGCGCCCTGCGGGGTGAGGCGGAGAGCCTGCTCTGCGAGGGAAGGGAGCTGCGCATAGCGGTTATAGGTCACCACTACAACGTCTACGACACCTTCACCACCATGTCGCTGCTGGACCGTCTCAGCTCCATGGGGGTGGACGTGGTCACTGCGGATATGGTGCCGGAGGAAATGCGCAGGCAGGAGCTCAAGCGACTTCCCAAGGAGATCTACTGGAGCTACGAGCAGGAAATAGCGGGCGCCATTCTCGCCTGCACCCGTCACAGGCTGGTCGACGGGATCATCTTCATGATCTCTTTCCCCTGCGGACCCGATTCCATCGTGCGCGTCCTTTGCGAGCAGGAGAACAAGCGCCTGGGAGGCGTGCCCCTTCTTGCGCTGGTCATCGACGAGCACACGGGGGAGGGGGGCTTCCTCACCCGCATCGAGGCCTTCGTGGATATGCTGTGGAGGAAGAAAGGGGAGAGGGTGCGGGAGAGGGAGGCGGTGGCGGTATGAAGATAAGCTGGCCCCACATGGGCAGCCTCGAATTCGTGCTCAGCAGCGTCTTCGAGGAACTGGGGCTGGATTACCTGCTGCCGCCGCCCAGCTCGCAGCGGACCCTGGAGCTGGGCGCGCGCTACGGGCCGGAGTTCGCCTGCTTTCCCCTGAAGACCACCCTGGGGAATTTCATCGAGGCCATCGAGGCGGGGGCGGATACCCTGATCATGGTGGCGGGAAGGGGCCCGTGCCGCTTCGGTTTCTACGCCGAGACGCAGCGGCGCATCCTGGAGGAGGCGGGGTACGAATTCCGCATGGTGCCCCTGGAGTTCGAGCCGGGAAAGATTCCCGCCACCCTGCGCAAGCTGAGGGAGCTGAAACAGGGAAGGTCATGGTCCTCGCTGGTGCGGGCGATCAAGTTCGCCCTGAGCAAGGCCTATCTCATTGACCGCCTGGAGCGGCAGGCTTTGCACCAGCGCTACCTGGACCGGGAAAGGGGAGCCACCACAAAGGCGCTTGAAAAATGCTACCGCATGGTCTGGGAAGCGGGTTCCTACGACGCGTTGCGTAGGGTGGAATCGGAGGCCTTCGACCTCCTGCGGTCGGTTCCCGGCGTGGAGCGGGAAACCGTGAAGGTGGGTATCGTGGGGGAATTCTACCTGGTGCTCGAACCCTTCTTCAACCTGGGGGTGGAGGAGCAACTCGGCAACTTAGGCGCCTACGTGGAGCGTAATATCTACCTCACCGACTGGCTGCGGCCCTCCGGCAAGAACCCGGTGGCCGGCCACCATGACCGTGACTCGGAGGAGGCGGCGCAGCCCTACCTCACGCACTTCGTGGGAGGGGAGGGGCTGCACTCCGTGGGGGGTACCGTTCTCTATCAACGCCACGGCTTCGATGGCGTGGTGCATATCATGCCCTTCACCTGCATGCCGGAGACCATAGCCAAGAGCATCCTTCCGCAGGTCTCGCGGGACCTGGGAATACCCGTCCTCTCCCTGGTCATCGACGAGATGACCGGGAAGGCCGGCGTGGCCACCCGCCTGGAGGCCTTCGTGGACCTGGCGCGTTTCCGTCGCCGGGCTGGCGAGCGGGGGCTGGACTATTCCCTGCAGCCGGCCTTCTGACCGGAGGAGGGTCTCCTGGCGCGGCAAGCCCCCTTCCTTGAGCAAGGACACCCCGCCGCGAGCCTTTCTACGGGGTGGTGGAAGGAGGGCTCAGGCCGGCGCTGCGTGGGAGGCGCACGAGGTGTTCTCCCGTGCGTGGCCATGACGGAAACCGGAAGCCGTTAGGGAGACCACGGGTTTCGGGGAGCAACGGAAACGGATGACCGCAGTGGGGAAGGGAACGAGTTTGGGTATAATGTAGGAAAAGTTTGCGTCAATGGGAAGGAGGTACATCGATGGCCGACGAGAAAGAGGAGTTGTTGAACAAGGAAATCGACGCCTACGAGGAGGAGCTCAAGGTCCTGGCGGGCAAGCTGCAGGAGCTGGCCGGGGTCGACTGCTCCTTCGGGGCCTGCGTGTTTGATCCCGAGATGAAGGACGTGGAGGCCAAGCTCGCAGAGATGGAGAAGAGGAAGAGGGTCCTGGCAGAGGTGATGGAATCCCTCAAGCAGTGCGGAATCGAGTGAGAGCGCCGAGCCGATAAGGAAGACGCGGAGGGAGCCAAGCGGCTCCCTCTTTCTATTGCCCCTTTATGTGTTGCCCCTTTATAAGGAAGGTCGGGGGAGGAAGGCCGCGGCACCATGCGAAGTGCGGCGATCCCCGGGATTGCCTTCCCTTCCCGGAACCCGTTTGGTGGTCCACGGAGCTGGCGGGGGCCGCCAACTCCGCTTCACGCGGAGCCGCTCACTGGACCTCGAAGAACTTATCCTCGGGCGCGCCGCAGATGGGGCATTTTTCGGGCACCACGCCGTCGGCAACGTAGCCGCAGACCCCGCAGACGAAGTAGGCGGGGATCTTCTCGGCTACCATGTGCTGCAGGGCGCCCTCATAGAGCTTGGCGTGCCTCTCCTCCACGTCACGCGCATAGGCGAACATGGTCGCCGCCGCCTTATCGCCCTCCGCCTCGGCATCCACGATGAAGGAATCGTACGCCACCTGCGCGATCTTCTGCTCGGAGGCCAGGGCCTCCTCGAGGTTGCTCTCCGTGTCCTTGATCTCCCGCAGCAGGCGCAGGTTGTTGAAGGCGTGCACGCTCTCCGATTCGGCCACCGCGCGGAAGAGCTTGGCCACCCCAGGGTATTCTTCCTCTTCTGCCTTGAGGGCGAAGGCTTTCAGGCGCACCGCCGCCTTGGACTCGCCGGTGTAGGCGTCGTAGAGGTTCTTCTTGGTCTTCTCGCCCATGGTGCCCTCCTAAGGTCTTCTTCCGGTCCTCTCCCTTATGCGACAAATGATATCATGTCTGCTCGCTCGCTTTTCTCTTGCGCACGAAGACATGGAATTCGCCGTCCCTCTCCTCGATCCCCAAGAACTCATGTCCCGTCTTGGCGCACCAGGCTGGCATGTCGTTCAAGATGCCCCTGTCGTCGGCTATGACCTCCAGGACCTCGCCCTCTCCCATCTTCTCGATCTCCTGCGAGGTCTTCACGATGGGCATGGGGCAGTAGAGCCCCACGCAGTCCACCTTCCTTTCCGCTTCCACTTGCTCACACCTCCTGATGATGGCCGGGCGGCATCGACACCACCCCGGCTGACGCCATGGGGGCCTGCCCCACGACACCTTCTCGTGCGTGGCGGAAAGGACCGCCACGGACATGTACTTGCTCCGATCATATGAAGAGGTTGATGGCGGAGCGCGAAGCCTGCCCCACGTAGGTAGCCGCTCCCGCGAAGGCGTCCACCTCGGGGATGAAATCCTTCTCACCCAGGCCCGTGAGGGCCATGGAGGTAGTGCAGGCTATAAAGCGCACCCCCAGCTCCTTGGCCAGGGGGATCATCTCCTCCAGTGAGGGCATGCGGAAGCGGCGCATGAGCGCCTTCATGGCCACCTTCCCCCCTCCCAGCATGTGCAGGCGCGAAAGGGGAAGGCGCCGCAATCCTCCCCGGTTCAGGAGACCTAGCATGCGCTGTAGCCATACCTTTTCTCCGCCACCGCCTCCATCTTTGCGCACCACGTTCAACCCCCAGAAGGTGAAGAACATGGTCACCTCCATGCCCATTGAGGCCGCCGTGGTGGCGATGTTGAAGGCGGCGAGGGCACGGTCCAGCTCGCCGCTGAAAACCACGATGGTTGCCGCTTCCCTCTCACCATTCATGACGGTCGCACCTCCTTCTCTGCGATCCGGCGCGTGGAGAGCGCCGTGGCCCTGCTCGGGCGGCCTGTCTCTCACGGCATTTTCGGGCAAGAACGGCGACGGATGCGCCTTGCCTCAGGGTTTCTCCCCGCACGCGGGGCACCGCTCCGAATCCTCCCGCACGGGAGAGCCGCAGGCTCTGCAGCTCACGATGACGATCTGGCAGGGTTGGCAAAAAGCGGGCATCTCCGTGGCTGCCTCGATCTCCGCCTCGCAGTAAGGGCACCTGCAAGGCCCCCGTTCCTGACTCTCTTTTCTCTCCATCTCATTCCTTCCCTTTCTTTTCCAGGTAATCCTCGATGGCCTTGTGCAGGGCGTCGGCCCCCAGGTTGGAACAGTGCATCTTGTTGGCAGGCAGTCCCCCTAGCTCCTCGGCAACGCCGTCACGGGTTATCTTCAGGGCTTCCTCTATGGTCTTGCCCTTGGCCATCTCGCTCACCATGCTGGAGACGGCGATGGCCGCTCCGCACCCAAAGGTCTTGTACTTCACCTCCGCAAGGCGTCCTTCCTCGTCGACCTTGATATAGAAAGTCATCATGTCCCCACAGACGGGGTTTCCGACCTCGCCCACGCCGTCCGCGTCCTCGATCTCGCCTACGTTGCGCGGGTTGGTGAAATGGTCCATGACCACGTCGCTGTATTGAGCCATGTCCTCACCCCCTTTCCTTGAGGAACTTCGCGTAGAGCGGCGACATCTGCCGCAACCTCTCCACGATGGGAGGAAAGACCTCCAGGACATAGTCCACGTCCTGCAGGGTGTTCTGTGGCCCGAAGCTGAAGAGGATGGACCCCTGCGCCCTTTCCGGGGGCACTCCCATGGCGGTGAGCACATGCGATCCCTTCAGGGCCCGCGAGGTGCAGGCGGAACCGCTGGAGACCGCCACTCCTTGCTGGTCCAGCAAGAGGAGCATCCCCTCGCCCTCGATGAACTCCACCACGAAGCTGGCGTTCCAGGGCAGGCGCTCCACTGGATGGCCGGTGAGATGAACATGGTCCACCCGGGCGGGGAGACCCGCTATGAGGGCGTCCCGCAAACCTCGCAGGTGCGCGCTCCTCTCCGTCATGCGCTCGCGGGCCAGCTCCGCCGCCACGCCCATGCCAACGATGCCGGCTACGTTCTCCGTCCCTCCCCGCCTCCCGCCTTCCTGAACGCCTCCGTCGAGCAGGGGTATGACGCGCAGTCCGCGCCGTACCCATAGGGCGCCCACTCCCTGGGGCCCGTAGAGGAGGTCCGAGGAGAGGGTGAGGGCTTGCACACCCAGGCTCTCCACGTCTATGGGGAGGTGGGCGGCGGCAGCGGCGGCGTCCGTATGGAATGGCACCCCCCTTTCCGCCGCGATACAAGCCGCCTCGGCGACGGGTTGTATGGTGCCCACTTCGCCGTTGGCCAGCATAACGGACACCAGGATGGTATCGTCCCGCATGAGCGAACGCAGGGCTCCGAGGTCGATGCGGCCGTACTCGTCCACCGGGACCAGCTCGAGCTCGTATCCCTGCTTCTCAAGGGAACGCGCGGCGTGCAGCACTGAGAAATGCTCCACCGCGGAGACCATTATGTGCCTCCCCTTTCGCCTCGACCCTGCAGTGATGCCCTTCACAGCCAGATTATTGGCCTCGGTGCCGTTGCAGGTGAATATGATTTCCTCGGGGGCAGCCCCTATGAGCGCGGCTACCCGGGAACGGGCCTCCTCCACCGCCTCTCTTGCGGCATCACCCCTGCCGTGAAGAGAGGAGGGGTTTCCGAAGCTTTCTCCCAGGAAAGGGAGCATGGCATCCCGTGCCTCGGGGAGAAGCGGCGACGCCGCGTAATTGTCGAGATAGACCTCTCGTGCCGTTCTCATCGCTGACACCTCCATCAGCCTCCCCGTTCATCCTTTTCATGGCTCCATCTCCTTCGCGCCCCGGCATGACGCTGTGTCTTCCTTGCCTGCCCGGCGTCGCCTGCATGCGGGCAGACCGCCTGCTTCTTCTCGTGAAAGGGCGTGTTCTTCCGATGACGGACCCATAATGCGGGCGCTTTCGATCATTCCATTTTTCACCCCCAGATATTCGGCCAGATCATCAACGTTACCGATGTGCACGAGGCAAGCGTCCTCGCCGCACACCTCCACGCCCCCTCCGCTGCCGTTCTCCACGCGACGGGCGAGGGGTAGCACCCTCCGATCCGGCGAAAGCAGGGTTGCGGCTAGGAACCTAGCGCGTTGCTCCCCGTCCACCTCCCGTATCCTCACCAGCAAGGGACCATCGAGGTAGAGGTCCACCGCCAGCGCAAGGGGGGCGGCGAAGACGCCGCGGATGCCGCTGTCTCCCGACGCGGAGGACAATATCCTTCCCGCCAGCTCTTTCCACCTTGAGCCGCCCCCGAGATGGCTCTGCCTGAGCAAGGCATCCGCCGCTCTCGCCGCGCTGGCCGCGTCCGGCGGCATGGGTGTGATCCCCGGTGGCGACAAGGCCTTGCAGGAGTCGAGGAGCGCCCCTCGCTCGCTGTCCCAGAGACACCTCTCGATTAGTGAGAGGAGTGTCTCCGCCCTGTGCAGGAAAAGGTCCCCGCCGCCCTGTGCATAGGCCTGTTGCATGGCGATGGCCATCTTCACCTGGTCGTCAAGGAGGCCCCAGCGGCGAGCTGAGCCGTCATGGTAATGGGCCATGCCCACCCCTTCGCGGTAGGCGTGCGACCAGGCGAATTCGAGGAAGGCGAGCGCCAGTGACTCGTATCGTCGGATTCCCATGACGGCGCCAGCCTGCAGGAAGGAGGAGGCCGCCCGCGCGGAGATATCCATATACACCGTCCTGTCCACGGATGGCGGGGTCGTCCCCTCCCGCGATCGCGCATCCAGGCGGTAGTAATCCTCGTCGGCATCCTGGCTGCCGAAGAAAAGGCACTCGCCGTCGCTGAGGGTGCGGAATATATAGTCGGCCGTCTCCTCCGCCACGTCGCGGAAGAGCACGTCGCCGGTGGCTCCATAAGCCCGCAGCAACAGGGGGACGAAGGCGGCGTTATCCTCGAGCACCTTCTCGTAGTGCGGCACAGACCAGTCCATGGAGGTCGCGTAGCGGAAGAACCCTCCTTCCACGTGGTCCCGGAGGCCTCCCTGTATCATGGCCCGCAGGGACTGGGTGGCGAAGGCGAGGAACTCCTCGCCCCGACCTCTCTGGTGGGCATGGAGCGCGAAGGAGATGACAGCGAGATGGGGGAACTTCGGTTCGCCGCCCAGGCCACCGTGTTCACGGTCCCAGGCGGCAAGGATGGACTCTCCTACCAGCTCCACAAGGGAACGGTCGATATCGCCTGCAGCGCTCCGCGCCGCGCCCGCCTGCGGTGGCATGGCTTCGAGCTGGGCACGGTTTTCCCGGTAGAGGACATGGATCCTCTCGAGCGCCTTGCGCATGGTCTCGGGGGGGATGTAGGTGGCGCCGGCCAGGAGGACGCCCCGCGAGGAGAGGAAAGCCGTGGTGGGCCAACCGCCTTGATTATAGCGGCGGTTTATGTCGGGGTCGCGGTCGTTGTCCACCCTTACCGGGATATAATGGCGGTTGATGAGCTCGATCACCACCGGGTCGGAATAGGTGGTCTCGTCCATAACGTGGCACCAGTGGCACCATACGGCGGATATGGAGAGGAGCACCGGTTTCTCCTCCCGCGCCGCCCTGGAAAAAGCCTCTTCGCCCCAGGGGAGCCATCTTATCTCGCGGGCCCGGTTCGGCCGCGGCGAGAAGCGGAAGGCGTTCCGCGCCCCGCCCGCACCCTCTCGCCCCATATCTTCTTCCGGCATCTCAGCTCACCTCGCAACGCTTGGCAACACTTTGAGGCCATGCCTCATTCGTTGCCTCTTGGAATCAAGGGAGAGGTTCCGCCCCTCACTTGACCCCCTCTTCTTCTTCCGGGCCGGGCCGCCGCGCAGCGGCCTCGCTCCGCGGGCTACGCAGCGTCCAACCCCTTCGTTCCCGGCTCGGTCTGGTTCAACCATGAGGCCACCTGCGATCTCGCTCGCCTGACCCCAGGACCCAGCCTTTCACGGTGCGCTCCGTCAGGCATCGGCCGCGACCGAACCCGCAGTTCCCCGGGCTTGCTTGGCTCAGACCGTTCTTCCTCCGGCCGGGATCTTTGGCCGCCGCCTGCCGCCCGCACCCTGCCGTCCGCAGGAGAACCACAAACCGCCCCTTGCGGAAACGCATGAGGGGCGGAATAACCGCCCCTCTTGCGTTGCCTGCCGCCTCAAATACGCTTAAATACAGGGTCGCTATATGCCCCGGTTCAACCCTCGCGGTCCTTGTCCTCTTCGGCGGTTTCGTCCTTGCGCATCTGCTTCTCCATGTTTACGCATGGATATTTTGAATCCGCGCAATGGGGGCAACAGAGTCCACCCTTTTCCCGTCCGTCCTTCTTGCTCATATTGCCTCCCTCGGATCTGTCTCCTGCAGACTCTACGTATACCATAATAGCCGGGTGGAGCTCAGGAAATGATGTAAATCAAAACCCGTCACTGCCGGGAGGCGCCTCCTTCTCCGGTGAGGTCCCTCGCCATGCCGTCGAGGAACTGCCCTATGTTGAGGTTGAAACGCCAGACGTAGAATAAGGAAAGCACGTGAAAGGGCAGGGTAACCAAGATGTTGGAGAGGAAGAAGAGCGCCAAGCCAAGGTCCGAGGGGGTGACCGCCAGGGCCAAGAGAACGATGAGGATCCCCGAGCCCTGCCCGGGCTGGTCGCCGGAAGAGGAGGTGCGCCTGCGCACGAACGAGTTGTAAACCAGGCGCGGCGCGATGGTGACCGCCGCAAACGACGCCGCGGCGAAGGCGATGATGATGGGGACCAGGGGAAGCGCATCCCGCATCTGCGCGAGGGATTGCGCGGGGAGAGCCTTCTTCAGCGCGATTTCGACGGCGAGGAAGAGGACGGGGACAAGCCCCATGGCGAGCATCACGTACTTCAGCTGCAGCGCTCCAGCCCCCAGCTCGGCCCGCACCTGTTGGTAGTCATCCATCGCCCCTCCCCGCACGGTGCCTATAGGCCGTCGAAGTAGGCGAGCAGCGCCCGCTTGTCCTTGACCACCAGGAACTTGCCCTCCGTGGCCACGACCTCCTGTTTCTTGAGCCGGCTCATCACCCTGGAAACCGTCTCTTCCGTCGAGCCCACCAGGCCCGCGATGTCCCGGTTGGTGAGGGGCGTGTCGATGACCAGGCCGCACTTGTCCGAGATGCCGATCTCGTCCACCATCCTGAGGAGTATGCAGGCGATGCGCCTCTCCACCCGCTCGCCCGCAATGCAGCGTTCCTTGTAATAGGACTGGTCCAGTTTCATCACCACCCTCCGGGTGAGGTAGAGGGCGAAAAGGGGATCGCGGGAAGCCAGCCACTGCAGGTCGTCCCAGCTTACGCGCCATACCCGTGAGTCGTCGCGGGCCACGGCGGAGTAAGAATAGACCCCCTCCTCGTAGAGGGCTCCCTCCCCGAAGAGGTCTCCGGGGTGGAGGAAACCCAGGATGTAGAGCCTGCCGTCCCCGTGCACGATATTGGCCTCCACCACCCCCTCCTCCACCACGTAGAGGTGGGTGGCCTCGTCCTGGTCGATGAAGATGTATTGTTCGCGGTCGTACTTCTCCGCCTGGAAGAGGTCCCGGGCCTCCTCGCGTAGCCCCTCTTCAAGGTGGTTAAGGAATTCCTGCAGAGCCCCTTCCTCCAAGGTCATCCTCCCTTCCCTTTGGGCAGGTATTTCCGGATCAGGTTGATTATAGCAACCGTTTCGCCCCCCTGGACACCCTGGACGCCCTGGGCGGAACCCCATGCCCCGAGGGGACCCACCTGGCGCAACTTACGTACGTCGCTATCCTTTCCTGCCGCACCGGCGACAGGGGACAGGGGTGGAGCGGGGAAGCACCGTTTTCCAAGGTATGGTAATGGATATCCTCTCGAGCCGGAGGGTGAAGCGGGGGCGGCGCGGCCGCCGCGGGAAGGGTAGCCACATACGGGACTTTCCCTCAGCCCGCGTCTGCGCCTTTCTCGCAGCGGATGCCCTTTATGAGGTCGATGCGCGTAACGACGCCAACCATCTTGTTTTCCTCGTCCATCACCACCAGAAAACGGGTCTGGTCAGCGAACATCTTCATAATGGCGTCCTGGATGGAGTCCTTGAGGCCGATGGTCAGGGGCGGGGCATGCATGATGTCCTCCACTTTTCTGTATGCCCTGCTGGCAGGGTCGCGGCGAGCGAAGATGCCGGTTATGTCCGTATCCCTGACCACCCCCACCAGCTTTCCTTGCTCATCCAGGACGGGCAAGCCGTGGAACTTGTAGGTGTTGAACATCTCCACCAGGGTTTCCAGCCCGTCGGCCATGCGTACGCATACCGGGTGCCACGTCATCACGTCCTCGACCTTTCCCTCCAGGTAGAGGCGTATCTCTTCTCCCATTCTCCCCACCTCCTACAGCTTGGCCTCTCCCGCCTTGATTATCGCATGGCGCGTGCAGGGAGGTCCCACGAGCTGGAAAAAGAGGGTTGTGGCGGCGATGACGCTGATGGCCGTGACCCCCAGCTCCACCCCCGCATCGCCGAATTTACCGCCTCCCAGCTCGAGCATGGTCTGGATGGAGAGGCCTATGGCCACTCCGGCCTGGGAAAAGAGGCACAGGCCCAGGTACCTGCGCACGCTTTCGGGGGCCTTTGAGACAAGCCCTCCCAGGGAGGCACCCGCCTGTTTGCCCAGGGAGCGGAAGATGATGTACAGCACGCCGATCCATCCCAGGCTGAGCAATTTGCCCGCCGCGAGCTGGGATCCCACCACCACGAAGAAGATGACGAAGAGGGGCTGCGTTATCCCGCGCATGATATCGAAGAGGTCTTCCCTTCTCCACCCGGTGAGGTTGACGATGGCCATTCCCATGGCCATGTTGGCCAGGATCAAGGAGAAGTGCAGGGCATTGGCCAGGCCTGTGGTGAGGACTATGGCTCCCAGGGTGAGAACCAGGAGCCCGCGGCGGGCCGTATATCTGCGCACCATGGCGAGAAAGATCAAGCCAACGGCGGCCCCCAGGCACAGCGAGCCCAGGATCTCCCCGCACGGCCGCAGCACGGCCTCGGCGGCGTTCAGCTCGCTGCCGGCTAGCAGCATCTTTGCCAGGAATATCGAGAAGGCATACAGGATGACGGCGATGGCGTCGTCGATCCCTACCACGGCGAAGACGGTGGTGGTCAGAGGCCCCGAGGACTGGTATTCGCGCAGCACGTCCACGGTGGCGGCGGGAGCGGTGGCCGAGGCCAGGGCACCGAAGACGAGGGAGAGGGCAAGCTCGCGGGTGTAAAGGTAAACGGCAAGGGTTACCAGCAGCGCGGCCCCCACCGATTCGAGGATGGAGATCCAGAGGATGGGCTTACCCAGATGTTTCAGCTT
>CAKZMC010000138.1 GCA_937128055.1 uncultured Actinomycetes bacterium
GATCGCGAGCATCGCGTCCGTCAGGATCTGGCCGAACTGCTCCTGCAGCGCGATGCGCGCGAACATGCTGGCGACACCCGCCATCAGCATGATCACGGCGGTGGCCGCCGCGGCCTTCGCGGCGCAGTCGATCACGCTCTTCAGGTTCAGCGTGCGATAGACGACAAGGCCAAGGAAGGCGACATACACGACGAGGATCGCCGCCGCCTCGGTCGGCGTGGCGAGGCCGACCATGATCGCGCGCAGCACGATCAGCGGCGCCGCCAGCGGCAGCAGCGCGCCCAAAGTCGCCTGCCAGAGTTCGCCGCGCGTCACCCGCTGCTCGCGCGGATAGCCCCGCTTGCGGCTGATCACGTAGGTCAGCACGAACATCGCGACGAACATCAGCACGCCCGGCAGGATGCCGGCGAGGAAGAGCTGCCCGATCGAGAGGTTCTGGATCGCGCCCAGCAGCACGAACAGGATGGAGGGCGGGATGATCGGCGCGATGGTGGCGGCGGAGGCGATCACGCCGCAGGCGAAATCGCGCGGATAGCCGCGTTTCTCCATCTCCGGCACCAGCACGGCGCCTGTCGCCGCGGCATCCGCCACCGCCGAGCCCGACATGCCGGACATGATGAAGTTCGTCGTCACCGCGACGTTCGCGAGGCCCCCGTGGATGTGGCCCACGAGGGCGGAGGCGAAGCGGATCAGCCGCTGCGTCACACCGGCGGCGGACATCAGGTAGCCGGCGAAGACGAACATCGGGATGGCGAGCAGCGTGTAGCTCTGCACGCCGGAGAGCATCTGCTGCGGCAGCAGCGACAGCGGCGCGCCGAAATCCACGATCGAGGCCGCGACGAGATAGACGAGGCAGGCGACGCCGATCGCCCAGGCGATCTCCATGCCGGCCGCCGCCAGCACCAGCATCGTCCCGATCAGCAGCAGCAGCAGCATGGCCTCACGCCTCGCCGCGCAGGGCGCGCAGCGTGCGCAGCCACAGCACGATCTGGAACCCGAGCATGAGGACGAGGCCGGTCGGCAGCGCCGCCACCAGCACCCAGCGCGGCCAGCCGGTGGCCTGCATGCGCCCGAACATCGCGAGATCGAGCACGTCCTGCGAATGCCACAGCAGCACGGCGAGGAAGGCGACGACGATCGAATGCGTGACGAAGCGGGCCCACAGCACGGTGCGCGGCCGGAAGATGAACTCGATCCCCTGCACGCGCACGTTCCAGCCGGAGACGATGGCGAGCCCCGCCGCAAGGAAGCCCATCCACACGAACAGGAACACCGGCACTTCCTCGCCCCAGAAGGGCGGGGCGTGGAAGAAGTAGCGCGCCATGGTGGCGTAGAACACGATGCACACGATGCCGATCAGGCACAGCGCGCTCGCGGTGTAGAGGAAACGCTGGACGAGGCCCCGCGTGTCGAGGCCGCCCGTCTCGGCGTCGTGCGGATTGTCCATACGGGATCCCGGAAGACGGAGGGCCGGAGCTTGCCGCCCCGGCCCGGGAGAGGATCAGGCGTTCTTGATCTGCTCGTAGGCGCCGGGGCCGAACACCTCGGTGACGAGGCGGCGCGCCAGGGGCTCCATGATCCGCTCGAGCTCGGCCTGGTCGAGATCCACCACGCTGTTCTGGCCGTTCGCCGCACGCCAGCGGGCGATGTCCTCCTGCTTCGAGCGCATCGGGCGTTGCACCAGCCCCTCCTCGTGCATCTCGTTGAAGGTGCGGGTGAACAGCTCCTGCTGCTGCGCCGAAAGACGCGCCCAGGAGCGCTCGCCAATGAAGATCTTGTCCATGCCGACGCCGAAGTCGTTGGAGACGACGTGGCGCGACACCTCGCTGAAGCGGTTGGCGAGCATCACGTTGATCAGGGTGATCATTCCCAGCAACATTACCCAGGCAGCCATCTCACCTCCAGGGCATTGCGGGCGCACGCCGGGCACACAGCATCATGCCGCTTGCTTCCTCCTTCTCTCCAAGGGCTTCCTATCCCTCGCGAGAGCCGCGGTATCCGCCGCGATAACTGCATTATACGATTGCCCGCAGGCTGCCGTAATCCTCACCTTTCACGCTCCCTCGACCTCTCCCTGCTTTTCCCGGCGCAGGGGCGCCGCGGTGACGCCGCAGCCGCTCCGCCATTCGCCAGAAATGAGAGCTTCCCGCGAGCGATCCCCGTGCGCTTGTACGTGCCATCCCCCCTGCGTTAAGGGTACAATTGTCGGGGACGCACCGAGCATGTGGAGGATATGAGGGACGGTCGTGCTTGACGATTACTTTTCCATCCTTAACGGGGAAAGACCTGCCCGGCACTGGGTCGCGTCGCGCCTGAGCATCGATGCTCCCGGCCTGGAAAACATGGGTGAGGGGGAGCTATGGGAGGTGCACGACGAGGCCATGGAGCGCTTCCGGCTCGCGTGGCGCGAAGGAAGCCAGCCGCCCGCTCCGGATGGACCTTCCCTGCTCGACCTCAAGTCACTGCTGGCACGCCGCATGCTGACAGCCTGTCGCATGTGCGAGCGCCGCTGCGGCGTCGATCGCACGCGCGGAGAAAGGGGCTATTGCGGCGTGGGCGACGTCTCGCGCGTCGCTTCCGTTTTTCTCCATTTCGGGGAGGAGCCCGAGCTGGTCCCCTCGCACACCATCTTCTTCGCCGGATGCACCTTCCGCTGCGTATACTGCCAGAACTGGGACATCGCCATGGACGCCCGCGGCGGCAGCCCCGCGGATCCGGCCCTCCTCGCAGCCGGCTTGAGAGAGGGCATGCGGCAGGGTTCCCGCAACGCCAACTTCGTGGGCGGTAACCCCGACCCCAACCTGCACACCATCATCGACACCATCCTGGCCCTGGGAGGCGACGGCAAGCGCCTTCCCATGGTCTGGAACTCGAACATGTACACCTCGCTTGAGGCCATGCGCCTCCTGGAAGGGGTGATGGACGTCTACCTCGCCGACTTCCGCTACGGTAACGACGAATGCGCCAGCCGCTACTCCGACGTGGATGATTACTTCCGCGTGGTCAGCCGCAACTTCCTCCTCGCCCACCAGAGCGGCGAGATCATGCTGCGGCAGCTGCTGCTGCCGGGGCACCTGCAATGTTGCACCGCCAGGATCATGGAATGGGTCGCGGAGAACATGCCGGGCGTGTACTTCAACCTCATGTTCCAGTACCGGCCCGAGTACCGCGCCGCGCTCTTTCCCGAGATAGACCGCAGGCCCAGCGGGGAGGAGAAGCGCGAGGCCCTGCAAATCGCGGCCCGCCTGGGCATCGCCCTCTCCTAGCGGAACCCGCGGGTTTCAAGCGCGCCGCTCAGGGGCCGGGGAGCACGGAAATAATCTGATGAGGAATCTTTATACCCTCCTCCTCCAGTCTCCTCTTCACCGCCGCGATGGCCAGGGACTTGGCCTCGAGAACGCCGGTGCACACGGGATCGATCCAGAAATAGACGCGCAGGTTCACGGCGCTCTCTCCCATCCCCTCTACCACCACCAGGGGAGAGGGGTCAGCAAGCACCCCGTCCAATACCTGCAAGACCTCCGCCGCCGACCGCGCCGCGCGCGCGGGATCGACTTCGAAGGGGATACCGACCTGGAAATCCAGCCTCCTGCGCCGGTTGACGGTGGCGTTGATCACCGCTCCGGAGAAGAGGGAGCGGTTAGGCACGAAGACCTTTCTCCCGTCGAACATGCGTATGACGGTGTCCCGCACGCGCACGTCCTCCACCACGCCCTCCATGTCCCCGAAACGCACGGTATCCCCGATGACGAAGGGCCTCTGCAGTATAATCGTAATTCCTGCCAGGAAATTCTCGATAACGTCCTTGAGGGCGAAGCCGATGCCCACGCTAACCAGGCCCAGGGAGGCAACAAGGGCGCCTGGGTTCACTCCCATCACTCCCAACGCCACGAGGAAACCCGCTGTTATCACGGCGATAAAGACTAGCCGTGAGATTACCTGGGCGGCGTGTGTGGAAGCCCTCAGCCTGTTGATGGAACGCCCGACCAGGAACCTAGCCACGTGCGCAAGCAGGTAGAAGAAGGCGAACACGGCGAGGCCAACCGCCAGGGAGGGCAGGCGGTCGATGAACCCCTCCCAGAACTTCCTGAAGGCGTCCACCACGATGTTGGCGAGGAGCAACTTAGGGTTTCACCTCCTTTGAGGTGTCCCTGTCCTCCGCTCCCGTCTGTGCTTGGCCAGTTTCCTTGGGCGCCACCTCCGGATAGAGCTCCTGCAACCACTTCCTCATGCTTTCCGGCAGGTGCTCTTCCACCCATTCCCGGTCCGGAAAACCGTCGCGCACGAAAGCGTAGACGTTTTCGCCCCCCGTTCCCACCAGTTCCTGGAGGGAGTTCCTCAGCCCGTCCTGGGCGCGGGTGAAATCGGTACTGTTCTCCCGTATAGTGCTTTCGCTGGTGTGCACCACCACCCACACCTCTTCCGCGCCCTTCAGCGCCCTGGAAGCCGTGAAGGACCTCCGGTATCCCGGCAGGAGGATGGCCACGATGATGACGGCCACGATGATCACCGTGACCACGTTCACCACCAGCGCCGCGATGAGGCTTACCTTGCGGCGTTTTTTCTCGACCCTGGGTCCCCCCGCGCGTGGCGTCACGCCTTCCGGCACTTGCGGGACCGCAGGTTCCTGCGGGATCCCCGATCCCGGCGGGCCTCCCATCTCGTCATTACTCATGTCCATCACCTCCATCGGTCTATCATTCTATACGCCATGGTGGCCTTCCTTTTCCCGCGTCATTACCTTTACCAACAATTTAAGCCGCCGCTCAAAGGCTGGCATGAAACCGTGTAGCCTTCCTTTTCCCGCGTCATTGCCTTTATCAACAGGATAGCCTGAATTGAAAACCGCCGTTCCCCGCAACGGCAAGAAAGAGCCAGCCGGGGCTCGCGGCTTTCATGGACGGCAGGAGAGCGAAAGGCCGCAAGACCCGGCTTTTTTGCAAACCCCCAAAATTCCTTAATCTTTTCTTAACAGAACACAGTTATTTATTGTAAAGAGCGGGTATCTTAAGGTTGAGGAATGAGCCCGGGAACCGGAGAATATCTTTGAGCGTCACTTCCATGGCGCTGGGGTAAGGGGCCGGGAGAGGCCCACTGCGCCCCTTATCGTTATCTATGTATAGAGAGCATCGCAAGAGGTGATGAGAATGACGGAGAACACGGAATTTCCGACGGCGCCACCGCCCTTGCCGCCGTCCCCCTCCACGGAACCCCCTCTCGCGACCACTCTGCCGCGAAACGGTGGTCGGGGAAGAACCGTCCTGGCGTCGGCTGCCATCTCTCTTCTGGTCGCGGTGGCGGCGATTTTTCTGCTTCCCCTCATCTTCGGGAGCAACCCTGTGGACATGTTAAGCGGCAAGGAGAAGGTCGCCACGCAGGTGCAGGAGATCAAGACAGTGGAGGAGCGGGTGGTCAAGGCAGGGCAGGAGGCCGTGGTAGAGATAGCCCAGAGGATCCTGCCCTCCGTGGTCAACATCGAGGTGCAGTACGGCGGTCTCCAGGCCGGCGTCGGTTCCGGCTTCATCTACCGTTCTGACGGGTACATCGTCACCAACAACCACGTGGTAGAGGACGCCAGCAGGCTCAAAGTTTCCCTGCGTGACGGATCCACCTACGAAGCCAACGTGGTGGGAACAGACCCCGACACGGACATCGCGGTGATCAGGATAGGAGCCTCGGACCTACCGGCTGCCCCCCTGGGAACTTCCTCCGATCTGGTAGTGGGGGAACTGGCGGTGGCGGTGGGTAGCCCCGAAGGCTTCGAGGGCAGCGTTACCTCGGGGATCATAAGCGCCCTTAACCGCAACATCTACATCGGCAACACGCCCCTGCTCGACGTCATCCAGACCGACGCCGCCATCAATCCGGGCAATTCCGGAGGCCCCCTTTGCAACAGCGCGGGACAGGTGATCGGCATCAATACTGCCATATATTCCCAGACAGCGAGCGGCGGTTATGACGGCCTTGGCTTCGCCATCGCCATCGACAACGCCAAGCCGGTCATCGAACAGCTTATCGAGAAGGGGCGTGCCACCCATCCCTGGCTCGGTTTCATGGGAAGCACCCTGGTTCCGGACACCGCCAGGGCGTACGACCTGCCTGTGGAGGAGGGAGCCATCGTGCGCCGCGTGATCGCCAACGGCCCCGCGGATAAGGCGGGGCTGCAGGCAGGGGACATCATCGTGGCCATCGACGGGGCGGAGGTTGACTCCATGGACCAGGTGATGCTGGAGGTGCGTAAGCACCAGGTCGGAGACGAGGTCACCGTGGACTTCTACCGCGGCCAGGAGAAAAAGCAGGTCAAGGCGGTGCTGGAAGAGAAGCCGTCCTCGCTTTAACATGAGCTGCAGGCACGGCCCGCAAGGACCCCAACACCCCCCGAGCGGAAGTGCCCGCCCATAGCGGCGGGCGCTTCACGCTTTCGCAGCCCTTTCCGGAGCGGGCCTCCGCCTTCACATTTTCTTAATAATTGTAATCTAGGCTTGTAATCGCAGAGCCGGGAACATGCGCACGACTCGCGAAAGGTGAGGGATGAGAAAGGATCGCATTCTCATCGTCGATGACGAAAAGGATATCGTCAACTTCGTGCGGGCCTACCTGGAAAAAGAAGGCTATCCCGCCCTGGCGGCACACGACGGGGAAACCGCCCTGCGCCTCTGGCAGGAACATCGGCCGGATTTGGTGGTGTTGGACATCCTCATGCCCGGGATGGACGGCTACGCTTTCTGCCGCGAGGTGAGGAAGGTATCCCGCGTCCCCATCATCATTCTCTCCGCCAAGGCGGAAGAGCAGGACAGGATCTTCGGGCTGGAGTTAGGGGCGGACGATTACGTGGTCAAGCCCTTCAGCCCCCGCGAACTGGTGGCCAGGATCAGGGCCATCCTGCGCCGCGGCTCTCCGGGGGAGGAGGATGTTATATCCGCCGGCCCCCTGCTGATCGACAGGGGTAACTACAGGGTCACCCTCTACGAGCAGGAGGTGCCATTCACCCCCACCGAATTCTCCATCCTGGCCACCATGGCCTCTCGTCCCGGGAACGTGTTCTCCCGCGACGAGATACTCAAGTCTGCGCAGGGCGATTTCTACGAAGGATACGACCGGAACGTCGATACGCATGTCAAGAACATCAGGAGGAAACTCAAAGATGTGGCGGAGGAGTGGAGTTTCATCGAAACGGTCTACGGGATCGGGTACCGCTTCCAGGCCAAGAGGAAGGTTTAGCCTGAGGCTGGAGCTTTTTCTGGCCATCCTCGGGGTCACCCTGGCATGTATACTGTTTTTCGCCTTCATGTCTCACTTCCTGGTGAGAAGGGAGTTCAGGCGGGCCTTCGAGGAAGAGGGGCTTGCCTCCAACCCCTTGCCTCATCCCGAAGGCAAGGCCGTCGAGCCGCCACGCCCGCCCGAGCACCGATTGCGCTATATTGATCTCAGCTACATCGTCACCGGGCTTCTCGGATTCATCCTCGCCTTCGTGCTCAGCTATTACCTCTCCAACCGTATCTCCAGACCCCTGTCGGAGCTCACCGATGCCACCCAGCACATCGCCGAGGGAAAATACGGCAAGCGCGTGGACATCTGTGGCTACCAGGAGGCGGAAAAGCTGGCTTCCGCCTTCAATTACCTTTCCGAGAACCTGGCGCGCAACGAGACTCTGAGGAAGAACCTGATTGCCGACATCTCTCACGAGCTCAGGACCCCGCTGGCCGCGCAGCGCGGTTACCTCGAGGCGCTGGAGGATGGGGTGATTGACTTCAACCTCGACTCCCTGGAGGTCCTTTCCAGGAACAACCTCTTGCTCTCCCGCCTGGTAGAGGACCTTCGCCAGCTGGCCCTCGCGGACGCCGGGCAACTGGAGCTGCACCCGCAGGCGCTGGACGTAGGGAAAGTGCTCCGTGAGGCGGTTTCCGGCTTCGAGCATAGCCTCCAGGAAAAGGGGGTACGCATGGTTTTTTCCGTTCCCCAGGGTCTTCCAGAAGTACATGCGGACCGGGAGAGGCTGACCCAGGTGATCGGGAACCTGGTGCAGAACGCCCTGGCTCACTCTCCACAGGGCGGAAGCATTGTCCTGGAAGTGCGGCGCGAGGCCGAGGGGGTGGTTGTCTCCGTAGCCGATCAGGGTCCCGGGATCGCGGAGGGGGAGCTTCCCATGATCTTCGAGCGCTTCTATCGCATCGACCGTTCCCGTGCGCGGGAGTCGGGCGGCAGCGGCCTGGGCCTTAGCATTGCCAGGAGCCTTGTGGAGGCGCATGGCGGGCGCATGTGGGCGGAAAGCGAGCCCGGAAAAGGAACCGCCATCTCCTTCACCCTCCCCTTAACCAGCGCTGAAACCACACGCGCTCGTTAGAAGACATCCTGCGTCCCGGGGGCAAGGAGACTTCTTCCTGAGCAACAGCCGAAGACCGCACCTGCACATGTCAAGGCCATGCGAACAAAGTGATTAAGCGGTGAAAAATCAGGGTAAAATATCTCCAGCGAAAGGAGGTTTCCGCTCGCAAAACCCTGAAAAGAGCCTAAAGGAGAGGCGCAGATGCTGAGCAAGATACTGCTTCCGGTGGACTTCTCGCCCTTCAGCGACAAGATGCTGGAATGCGCGGGGGAACTCGCAACCGCCGGGATGAGGGAAATGGTGTTGCTGCACGTGATCGACACGAAAGGGTATGCGGATTACGGCGACTCCATAAGCCCAGCGGTTCCCAAGATGCGGAGTGCTGCGGAAGAGAAGCTGGAACAGCTGGCGGAGAGCTTTGCCGGGGACAACGTCTCAGTGCAAAAAATAATCTCGGTGGGAAACCCGCCACAGTCCATCATCGAGACCGCCAAAGAGGAAAATGTGTCCCTTATCTATATAGGTGCTCACGGCAAGGGCTTTTTCAACCGCCTCATCCTCGGCAGCGTGAGCGAAAAGGTCCTCAGGCTTTCCGACAGGCCCGTGCTGATCCAACAGCATAGGATCAGCGATGAAGACGGCGGCTATGCCATCGAGAACGTTTGTTCCCGCCTCCTGGAAAATGTGCTTATCGCCAGCGATTTTTCCGATTACGCGGAGAAGATAAAGCCTACCCTGGTAGGGTTCGCCACCACTTTCTGCGCCCCCGTGACCCTTCTGCACGTGCAGGAGGGGCGCTCCACCTGGGGATGGGATACGGCCTACAAAGCAAGCAAGCGACGCGCGAAGGAGAACCTGAGAAAGATGCAGGAGCTTGCGAGCGAACTGAGGCCTGCCTGCCAAGAGGTGCGGACAGAACTCGTAACGGGGAGCCCGGCCTCGTGGATCCTCAAGGTAGCGGACGAGATCAACGCCTCTCTTATCATGATCGGCGCTTTCGGCTACCGGACCACGGGATCGTTGCTGGGAGGCATCGCGGAGAAAGTGGTGCGCGGGAGCGAGCGGCCCGTGCTTGTGCTGAAAGCCTGACCGCCGGATTCCCATTTTACAATTCCTTCAGTTTTTCCACATAAAGCCTTAACCGGCCCCCGCTAACGTTGTGTTGTGTGCGGAAAAATCCTGGAAAGGAGGGCCGGAAAATGAAGACGGCAAAGGCGAACCCCACCAGGGTACTGATCCTGCTGCCCGTTCTGCTCTCCCTGGCCTTGACCGTGGTCGCCTGCGGCGCCGGGAACGCGCAAGACGCCGGCAAGGAGTCCTCCGCTAAGCTGCCTCCGGGCATGACGGAAGAAGAGGCGGGCGCGGGGAATTCTTCGTCGCTGGCCACCGCCGCCGGGGCCACCTCGGGCGACGGTGCCCCTTACTACACCACCTCCGGGAACACTACGGGTGATGGATCTTCAAACGGCGACAGTGTACCAGAAGAGAACGCCGTCTCCGCTGCCACCACCTCGAACGCCAAATCGGTAACCCTATCGGGTTCGGGCTTTAGCGCGGACTTCACCGTGGCAGCCGCCAAGCGGCAGGACAACAACTGCCTGGTCTCGTCGTCAGGCCAGAGGGAGGTGGGCGGCGACTTCCTGGAGGTCGAGCTGGTCATCAAGAACAGCGGTGATTCCCTGCTGGATCTCTCTCGCTTTTCCTTCCGTCTCTGGAACCCCTACATCGCGGCCTCGGCTTATGACGATTACTACGGCAACGTGACCACCTACGGCGGATACGTGTCCACCAACATCATTTCCGCCTCCCTCCTCGACTATGCCACCCTGCAGCAGGTAGCAGAAACCCTGAGGATCGGCGAGGAGGTAAGCGACGTCTTCCTCTTCTTCGACCTCAACCCCTTGAGCGTGTCTAAGAACGAGGGGTTCACCAAGGAGGGATGCAACCTGGTCATCTACGATACCGAGACCGGGGAGAAGGTGGAGATAAACCTGGCCGGTTTCGCGGATTGAGTTCCGGAGACATGGAGGTACGGCGATGGTTAATGGAAGCGACCGCCGGGGGGACACGGGCGCCGGGCCCACGCCCGGACTGCCAGCCCCCTTTCCGCTTTTCCTTCCCGCGGATCGGAGAGGCGCCCCGGATGAGCGCTTGTGGACGCGGGACGGGGGTCCTGCCCGGGTGGCGGACGTGCACCCGGCTCAAGGAAAGGGAGGGGGTGGCGAGAGATGCGCTCCGTAAAGAGAGGCTTGCGTAGTTTCATCCGTCACCCCCTGGCCAACCTGGTGGTGGTACTCCTCCTCTTCGTGTGCCTCACTCTCTCCCTGTCCATGCTGGCCGTGAAGCTCGCCGCCGACGGACAGGTGGAAGAGGTAAAGAGCAGCGTGGGCAACTACGCGGAGCTGCGGGTAAGTTCCGCTTACAAGATGCAGCTCTTCTCCGAACAGAGAGAGCAGGACCCCGCCAAGCGCCAGGCGGAGGCGCGCAAGATGTCCGAGGAAGAGCTTCTGGAGGAACGCACCAACACCCTGGTGCCCGAGGAAATCACCGACGATTTTTCCCTGCTGCCGGAGATCATAAGCTTCGACAAGGTGCTGGAGGCACACGTATCCCTGCAGGACATCACGGGCACCGAACTGGAAACCATGTTCTCCATGAGGGAGAGGGCTCCCGGTGCCTCCGCTACCTCGAGCTCCGGCACCTTCGCCTTCGAGGGGAACACCAACGGCGCCTCGGCATCCGACTTCATGCTGGGCAACAAGGTGCTGGTGGAAGGCTCCTTCTACACTTACCAGGATTATCTGGATGCCAACCCCGTGGTGCTGGTGGAGAAGACCCTCGCCGAGGAGAACGGCCTCTCGGTGGGCGACACGGTGACCGCCACCGTCACCGGCGCCGAGGGCAGGAACTCCGAGATGGAGCTCACCATAAAAGGCATCTACGAGACGGTGGAGGCGGAAGAGGGCAACGCCCAAGACCCCCAGGCTTTCAACCCCGCCGGGAACAAGTTCTTCGCCCCCCTCTCCGTGGTCCAGGAGCTCAACGGGACGGCCGGCTACGTGGAGCTGGGCTACTTCTATCTCGACAGCGCGGACAGCAGTGCTGCGGTGCAGGAGGCCTTTCAGGAGCTGGTGGTAGAGGGGCTGGAAGGCGGTGACAAGTACGAGCTTGCCACCGATTACTCCGATTTCGAGTCCATCTCGGACCCCTTGCAGAAAGTGAGCAAGACCTCGACCATTGGGCTGGCAGGAGCGCTCGGGGCCTGTGCCCTTATCATCATCCTGGCCATGGCCATCATCGTGGGAGGCCGTACCCGGGAGCTGGGAGTGCTCAAGGCTATCGGCGCCACCGACCGCCAAGTGCTCATCCAATACGCCACGGAGATATTATGCCTGTGCCTGGTGGCCATCGTCCTTGCCGCGGGCGCCTCCGCCCTTATCTCCCAGCGCATGGGAAACTGGCTGCTCCAGGGCAACGCGGGCAATGCGGCCTTCGTGGAGCAGGCCGAGTCCCCCGGCGGCACCGGCGCACCCCCCATGATGGGCATAGGGGCTGAAAGGCTGTACAAGCAGGGCGGGAGGTTCTCCCCTGGCAATCGCAACCAGCAAAGCGTGGAGCTGGATGTCATCTACCGGGGGAGCATGCTGGTTTACGGAATCCTCATCCTCCTGGGGATCAGCCTTCTGGGGATGACCGTGCCGGTGATCTGGATAATCAGGCTGCGCCCAGCGCGGGTCCTGGCCATGGAATGAGGCGCAAGATGGGCTCCCAATCCATCGATACCACGAGACAGGAGGATCAGCAGATGCGCGATCTCTTAGAGGTAAAAAATGCCAGTAAATCCTATCGCGTAAAGTCCGGAGAGGTGAAAGCCGTGGACGGCGTCGACCTTATGGCCCGCAAGGGCGAGGTCACGGTGATCGTGGGCCCTTCCGGCTCCGGGAAGACTACCCTGCTCTACCTCATCGGTTCGCTGGAGCGGCCGGACACGGGCGAGATCAACGTCTTCGGCGAGAACATCTGCAGGCCGAACGCGGACCTCATACAGTACCGGCGCAAGCGGGTGGGGTTCGTCTTCCAGATGTTCAACCTCATATCCGCCCTAACCGCGCTGGAAAACGTCGTTCTTCCCATGGACCTGGAGGGGATCAGCCCCGCGGAGCAGCACCGGCGGGCGGAGGAGCTGCTGCAGAGGATGGGCATCGACCACCGCCTGCAGAAGGCCAAGGCCAACCGCATGAGCGGAGGAGAAAAACAACGTGTGGCCATCGCGCGAGCCCTGGCGAACGACCCCGACGTCATCCTGGCAGACGAGCCCACGGGGAATCTTGATTCCGCCACAGGGAAGGTGGTGGTGGATATCCTGGCCGGGCTAGCCCGCAGGGACGGTAAATGCGTGCTCATAGTGACCCACGACGAGGGCATCCTCCAGGTAGCCGACTGGGCCTACCAGATGCGGGACGGGAGACTAAAGGGCATGGAGGTGAGGGGTTAGGAAGCCGCTGGATCATATTGAGCCCGTTGCGCATCAGAAGCTTGAAAACGCAGGCGAGGCCGCATAGGAAAGGAAGGTGAGCTATATGGAGAGCGAGAAGGGAAAAGACACACAGGGCGGAGAAGAGCTCCCTCCTGCGGAAACATCGCAGCCATACATGGCGGGCGGGGAAGCCGAAACCGGGGCAATCCCACGAGATAAGCAACCGGCGGGCTCAGGCGAAGGGGATGCGGCTCCGGCGTGTACACGGCCCGTGCAGCCCGGAGCGCCTCCCGCCGCCCCTTCGTCCGGAGGGTCCGCCAACTGGCTTGGGCGGCATAGGCTGCTTGCCGGTATAGCCATCGGGATCCTGGCCATCCTGCTCCTGGGAGGAATGTTCGCTATTGGCTACGCAGTGGGCAGGCCGGGAGACGGAAGCCCCAAGGGGGCACCGGGGCAAGCGGGACCTTGGCGGGAAATGCGGGCAAGCCCTCCAGGGGGGCCGCTCAATGAACTGCGGGAAGGTCAGCCTGACAGGCTGGAGATTCTGGTCACATGCCGCGAAGAGCTCGCGGAATTCCTCTCCGGCGCATTGGGCATGTCTACCGACGCCCTCAAGGAAGAGCTTGCGGGCGGTAAGACCGTTGCCGACCTGGCCGAGGAAAAGGGGCTCTCCACGGAGGATTTAATCAAGTCGGTCGCCGCCAAGATCGAGGAGATCGCCGACCGCCTCGCCGCGGAAGGGGAGATAACCACCACGCAGGCAGAGCGCATCAAGGCCAGGTCCACTTCACTGGCCTCCATGTTGGTTCATGACGGCCTGCGCCGCATGTCACCGCCCTTCCGGCGCCCGGGCTCTGAGTAAAACGGGACTCTCCCCGTGCACCCCCCAAACAATCCGACCGCCCCCGGGCGGCCGGATTGCACCCCCCTGTAGCCGCCACAAGATGGGCGCAGCCGAAAATCCTGCATCCACGCCTGCGAGTTCTCCAAAATCGCGACCGCCGTAGCCGCCACAAGATGGGTTCAACCGCGAATCACCTCTGCCGCATGGAAAACCGGCGCTCATAAGGCATTGAATCCGCGGGAGGCAACCTTTGATCCCGGCTGCTTCCCTCGCGGAAGGGGACGGCCACGACCGCGCGATAGAGGCCTTCCCCTTCGTGGCATGGGGGACGGCGGAGAAGGCACGGGCAATCTGGTCACAGTGTTTCGGTTACAATAGACGTGCGCGGGACGGGACCGGGAAGCGGCTCTCGTTAATAACGGCTCTGCAAAACGGGCGCCGCGCGCGGTTATACGGTCCTGCAAGGATAGTGATCCATGAAAGGGCGTCTTCTTTCCGCCCGAAGGAAGGGCAAAAAGAGGCCGTGGCGGCCGTCATGATCTAGCGAAATGTTTCGAGGGAAGCCGGGGGAGGAGGGACATCCTTCCTCAAGGAAATCTTAATGTGAGCGAGGACACGGGCGCAGGGATGAGAATAACGACAAGCCGTTGAGGAGGGCCGTTGATCGTCAAGGAGCTGCGCGAGCTTATCCGGCAGGCTTTAATGGAGGCCGCCGCCTCCGGGGAGATACCGAGCGCGGGGGAGGTAGACTTCGTCCTGGAAAGACCCCGGCACAAGGCCCACGGGGACTGGGCCACCAACGTGGCCATGGTGCTTGCCAGCAAGGCTGGGCGCAACCCCCGCGACATCGCCGACGTCCTGGTGCGGCGCCTGGAGGAGAGCGCCTGCGCGGGCAAGGCAGGCAAAGAGGTGGCAACGGGCGGGGTGGCCGTGCTGAGCGCGGTGGAGGTGGCCGGCCCCGGGTTCATCAACTTCACCCTGGACCGGGACCGCGTGCTCTCGGAGCTAGTGCGCGTGGCGGGCGAGGGCGAGGGTTACGGACGCTGGGATTTGGGCAGGGGCGAGCGCGTGCTGGTGGAGTTCGTTTCCGCCAACCCCGTGGGGCCCCTGCACGTCGGGCACGGGCGCTGGGCGGCGCTGGGGGACGCCCTCTGTAAGTTACTGGAAGCCGTGGGTTACGAGGTGGGCCGCGAATTCTACCTCAACGACTACGGCGCCCAGATGGAAGTCTTCGCCGCCTCAGTGGAAGCCCGCTACCTGGAACTGGCAGGCCGCGAGGTGGAGTTTCCCGCCGAAGGCTACCACGGCAGCTACATAAGGGACATCGCCAGAACCCTCATCGAGGAGGACGGAGGCCGCCTGGCGGATGCCACCCCGGAGGAACGCCGCCGCGAGCTGGGGGAAAGGGCTTACCTCCTGGCCCTCGCCCACATCAGGGAATCCCTGGACGCCTTCGGGGTGCACTTCGACACCTGGTTCAGCGAACGCGAGCTTCACCGCAGCGGCGCGGTGAAGGACGAGGTTGCGAAATTGCTGCAAGAGGGGCTCGCCTACAGCAAGGAAGGCGCCGTGTGGATGGCCACCTCCCGTTTCGGCGACGATAAGGACCGGGTCCTGGTGCGCAGCAACGGCGCGCCCACCTATTTCGCCTCCGATATCGCCTACCACCTGGACAAGCTCGCCCGGGGGTACGGGCACCTGATCAACATCTGGGGAGCAGACCACCACGGTTACGTGCGCCGCATGCAGGCCGCGTTGGAGGCCAAGGGATACCCTGGCGTCCTGGAGGTCATCCTGGGGCAACTGGTGAACCTCAAGCGGGGCGGCGAGCCGGTGCGCATGTCCAAGCGCACTGGAGAGATGGTCACCTTCGACGAGCTGGTGTCCGAGGTGGGTAGGGATGCCGCCCGCTACCTTTTCCTCACCCGCAGCCAGGATACGACACTGGATTTCGACATCCAGCTCGCGGTGGAGGAGAGCATGGAAAACCCCGTTTACTACGTGCAGTACGCGCACGCCCGCATCTGCAGCATCTTGCGTTACGGACTGGGGCGGGGGATGGAGCTGAGCGAGGAGGTCCCGGGCCCGGAAACCCTGCGCCTGCTCGGTGCCGAGGAGGAGATGGACCTGGCACTGAAGATCTTCGAGTTCGAGGAGCTGGTGCGTGACGCAGCCCTGGATCGCGCGCCACACCGCCTTACCCGCTACCTCGAGGAGCTCGCCGCCGCCTTCCACCTCTTCTACAACAGGCACCGCGTGATAAGCGACGACGCGGACCTCACCACTGCCAGGCTATTTCTTGTCCGCTGCACCCTGCAGGTGCTGCGCAATGGCCTGTCCCTGCTGGGGGTCTCGGCCCCCGAGAGCATGTGAGGGGCCCGTCAAACCCTCTCCCCCCGAGAAGCCCTGCGCCGCGATCCCTACCGCAATCTTTCCAGCATCCAGCCCACGGCCTTGTCCATGGCCACGGGATCAAGTCTCAGCTTGTGCCCTCCACCCGGGATGATGAAGAGCTCCTTGGGTTCCCTCGCGGCCTCGTACAGGAGCCGCGCCTCGCTGACGGGCACCGTGTCGTCGCCGTCCCCATGCACGATTAGTATTGGTGTCGGGGAAATCCTCGCCACCACTTCCACGGGACGACAGGCGTGGATCCCCTCGTAGTATTCTTCCTCCGAAGCGGGATAATCAGGGTCGCGGATGATCCCTATGCTGCGCGCATGAGCTATGAAACCCCCGATCCCCTCACGGGTGATGAGATGGGAGAAATCCGCCGGCGCGGAAAGGGAGGCCAGGGCGCGCAAGCCGCCAGTGCGGGCTGCGCACACCATGCTCACCGCTCCTCCGCCGCTGAACCCCATCACGGCGATGCTGCGAGGGTCGCAATCCCGAAATGCGCCCTCTGCTCCGCGCGCCGCGTCCAGTACCGCTTCCAGGTCCTGTATCCAACCCGGCAGGGAAAAATCGCCGTCCGAGTCCCCCGTTCCCCGGAAGTTGAAGATGCATGCCGCAACCCCGTTGCGGTTGAATCTTTCAGCCAGCGCTTCATACCCCGGATCCCCTTCCACGGGCGTTCCGCTGGGTATGCCGTGACAGAGTACAGCCAGGGGCGCCTTTTTCCTCCCTCCCGGCACGAGGACTTTTCCCCGTATGGCTGTCCCGCCCGCATCCAGGGTGAATTCCAAGGTCGCCATCTCCACCTCCCCGCGCAACAGGGCAATTCGCATCCCATTATAACCAACAGCCACGAACGGGGTCAGTCCCGCCCATATATGTGAAGAAGGAGGCTCCTTCGCGAGCTCCGCGCGTCGCGGAGCGAGCCCTATCCCCCGGCCCGTCCCGGAAGAAGGAGGGATCTCCACCCGACTTGCCCGGGATCGGCCGAGTTGGTCGCAGCGCAGCCTGCGGAGCGAGACCACTGCCCGGCGTCCCGGGCCGGAAGAAGTACGGATCTCCGCCCGACTTGCCCGGGAACGGCCGAGTTGGTCGCAGCGTAGCCTGCGGAGCGAGGCCACTGCACGGCGGCCCGGGCCGGAAGAAGGAGGGATTCCTCCTGTGCGGGCATCGAGGCCATGCCGAGTTCGCGAAGACTGCACGGCGGCCCGGGCCGGAAGAAGGAGGGATTCCTCCCTTGCGGGGGATGGGTGCGGCGAAGGCCCGTCCAGAGGGCCGAGACGCACTCCCTCCCCAGGAACAACCCCTCCCAGACATGAACGCGGTTTGACCCCATGATATGTCTCTCCGCCCGACTTGCCCGGGAAGGGCCGAGTTGGTCGCAGCGCAGCCCGCGGAGCGAGGCCACTGCACGGCGGCCCGGGCCGGAAGAAGGAGGGATTCCTCCCTTGCGGGGGATGGGTGCGGAGAAGGCC
>CAKZMC010000139.1 GCA_937128055.1 uncultured Actinomycetes bacterium
TGGGTCTGGCCGGATATTCCAAGATGGCATGTTGAGGTTTTGTCGGGATGGGGTGCCTACTTTTTCTGGACAGCAACTGAGTCAATTCGCCATGTTGACACCTTCCTCGATGATACTCTAACATTTAGATAAGCTGCACGAAGAGGTGCGATTCATGACGACGTCGTCATGAGACGGCGTCGTTTTCTGTTTTTCAAGGAAAGGGAGTGATAAGAGTGAACGGCGAAACCGGCCCACTACTCTCGGCGATCAGGAAGCATGGACTAGGCAGGAGCAACCTGATCCCCATCCTGCATGAGATCCAAAAAGAGTATCGCTACCTGCCCGAGGAAGAACTGCGCAACGTGGCCAAGATCATGGATATACCCCTCGTAGACGTCTACGGCGTGGCGACTTTCTTCACCTCTTTCTCCCTTGAACCCAAGGGCAAACACCAGGTGACCATGTGCATGGGAACGGCTTGCCACGTCAGGAGATCCGAAAGCGTTCTTGCGGCGGCCAAGCGCTACTTGGGAATAGAGCCCGGGCAGACCACGGAAGACATGCTCTTCACCCTGGAAACCGTCAACTGCCTGGGGGCATGCGCCATGGGACCCATTGTAGTCATCGACGGCAAGTATCACGGCCAGGTGACCCCGGCGAGGGTGACAAAGCTCCTGCAGGACGTCGCCGACGCAGAAAGGATCCCCGAACATGCCGAAGATAGAGTCGCCGCAATCCCTTGAGCGTTACCGCGAAATCCTTAAGTCCGAGAGAGAGAAATACCGCGCGACCGTTTCCGTATGTGGCGGCACGGGCTGCCAGGCCCACGGATGCGAAGCCGTCTACAGGGCCCTGGAGGGCGAGCTCTCCGCGAGGGGAATGAAGGAGAGCATCGAGCTCAAGCTGACCGGCTGCCACGGATTCTGCGAGATCGGCCCCCTGGTGGTCATAAGGCCCCAGGGCATCTTTTACCGGCAGGTGAAACCCGAGGACGTGCCGCTGATCGTGGAGAAGAGCGTCCTCGGCGTGGAGGTGGTCGATGAGCTCCTCTACCAGCTTCCGGATAACGGCAAGAGGATGGTCAGGGAGGAGGATATCCCCTTCTACGGCAAGCAGACACGGTTGCTCCTCAAGGACAACGGCAGCATAGACCCCCGCAGCATCGAGGACTACATCGTACAAGGCGGCTATGCCGCCCTGGCCAAGGCCCTCTTCGAGATGGACCCCGACGGGATCATCGACGCCGTGGACAGGGCAGGGTTGCGCGGACGGGGAGGAGCGGGGTTTCCTACCGCAAGAAAATGGCGGGCCTGCCGCGCGGCCACCGCCCGCGACGGCATCAAGTACGTCCTCTGCAACGCGGACGAGGGGGATCCCGGCGCCTACATGGACCGCAGCCTGCTGGAAGGAAACCCCCACGCGGTGCTGGAGGGGATGGCCATAGGCGCCTTCGCGATCGGCGCCTGCGAGGGGTACGTGTACGTGAGGCACGAGTACCCCCTGGCAGTGATTAACCTGCACCGCGCCATAGAGCAGGCGCGCGGCCTGGGACTGCTGGGCAAGAACATCCTGGGTTCCGGATTCGATTTCGACGTCAACGTGAGCCTCGGCGGCGGGGCGTTCGTCTGCGGCGAATCCACCGCCCTCATGGCCTCCATAGAGGGGCGCATAGGCGAGCCGAGGGTCAAACACGTACACACCGCGGAGAGGGGACTGTACAACCGCCCCACCAACCTCAACAACGTGGAGACATGGGCCAACGTGCCTCTCATTATCAACATGGGCTCCGAGCAATACGCCATGGTAGGGACGGAGAAGAGCAAGGGCACCAAGATATTCTCCCTGGTTGGAAAGATCAGGAACACCGGCCTGGTCGAGGTGCCCATGGGAATAACCCTGCGCGAGATCATCTACGACATCGGGGGAGGCATCCCCGACGGCGGGAAGTTCAAGGCGGTGCAGACCGGCGGCCCTTCGGGGGGATGTATCCCGGAGAGCCTCCTGGACACCCCGGTGGATTTCGACAGCCTCTACGAAGTGGGCTCCATGATGGGTTCCGGCGGCATGATCGTCATGGACGAGACCACCTGCATGGTGGACATCGCCCGCTATTTCGTGGACTTTCTCTGCGGAGAATCCTGCGGCAAATGCGTTCCCTGCCGCGAAGGCCTGAAGCAGATGCTCTACATCCTGGAGGACATCGCCGGCGGCAGGGGCACCATGGAGCAGCTGGATCTGCTCAAGGAGCTGGCGGAGGTGGTGCGCGACACCTCCCTCTGCGGGCTGGGACAGACGGCCGCCAACCCGGTGCTCTCGACCATCCGTTACTTTGAGGATGAATACGTCGAACACATCGTGGAAGGCAAATGCCGCGCCGGGGTATGCAAGCCGCTGCTCACCTTCCTCATCGACCCCGAGAAATGTACCGGCTGCCTGCGCTGCCGGAAGCAATGTCCCGTGGGCGCCATAAGCGGGAGGAAAAAGGAACCGCACCTCATCGACCAGGAAAGATGTGAGAAATGCGGCATCTGTTTGGAGGTATGCGAGTACGGCGCGGTGGTAAGGAAGTGATCCCATGGTGAGGCTTGTGATCGACGGGCAGTCGGTGGAGGCGGAAGAGGGCTGGACGGTACTGGAGGCGGCCAGGCATTACGGGGTGGAGATCCCTACCCTGTGTTACGCGGAAGGCCTCTCGCCCTACAGCGCCTGCCGGCTGTGCACGGTGGAGATAATCAGCAGGGGGCGCTCGCGCCTTTCCGCTTCCTGTTCCTACCCGGTCCAGGAAGGCATAGAGGTGCGCACCAACTCGCAGAAGGTGCGCAGGGCGCGCAAGGTGATCATCGAGCTGCTTCTGGCCTCCTGCCCCAACTCACGCACCCTGCAGTGCCTGGCCAGCAAGTACGGCGTTACCAGGATACGCTTCCGGCCCGAGGACCGTGGCTGTATCCTCTGCGGGCTGTGCGTGCGCATGTGCAAGGAACAGATGCAGGCGGGAGCCATAGGCTTCGCCAATCGCGGCACGGGGCGCGAGGTCGCCGTGCCCTTCCACGCCAAGTCGGAAGTCTGCCGTGAATGCGGCGCGTGCCTGTATATCTGCCCCGTTTGCGAACTGCCGTGCCCAGGGCCCCTGCAGCCTGGGCAGTTGTGCAACGCGTGCCTGGACAGCTTACAGTTGGAAGCCTTTCCCTGCAAGGAATAGAAAGTGAAGGAGGAGAACGAGAGATGACCATGACCAAGTACAACCGTTCCGCGGCGACCCTGTCCAAGAACCGCACCCCGGACAGCGTGAGCCCCTTCAGCGGCATGTGCGCCACCTGCGTGGAGGGCTGCATCGGCATGTGCGAGATAGGGAAGTCCGCCTACCGCGGGCCGGAGTTGATCTACCCCCAGCCCTTCGGCATCATGACCGCGGCTTCCGAGAAGGACTATCCCATCGACTGGTCACACTTCAGCATCATGGGAAGCGCATGCGGCGCGTACGGGGTCCCCGCCGACAGCGAGCATGCCGTCTTCACCAACGTCAACCTGGAGGCCACCATCGGGGACGCTAATCCGCTTAAGCTCAAGCTCCCCATCGTGGTGCCCGGGCTGGGCTCGACCTACGTGGCAAAGAGGAACTGGGAGGGGCTGGCCATCGGCGTCGCGATCTCCGGCTGCGTCCTGACCATCGGCGAGAACGTCTGCGGCATGGACGACGACGCCGAGATCAGGAACGGGAGGATCGTCAGATCCCCGGACATGGAAAACCGCATCAAGTGCTACCGGGACTGGCGGCTGGACGGCTACGGCGACATCGTGGTGCAGTTCAATGTGGAGGACACCAACCTCGGGGTCCCGGAATATGTGCTAAGCAAGCTGGGCATCGAGACGGTGGAGTTAAAGTGGGGTCAGGGGGCTAAGGATATCGGCGGGGAGGTGAAGCTGGCCACCATCGAAAAGGCACGCTCCATGAAACAGAAAGGATACATCGTCCTTCCAGACCCCGACGACCCCAATGTGGAAGAGGCTTTCCGGGTAGGAGGCGTGCGGGAGTTCGAGCGCCATTCCCGGCTGGGCATGGTCAGCGAGGAGGGGTTTGCCAGGAGCGTCAAGGAGCTGCGGGACATGGGCGCGAAACGGGTGTTTCTCAAGACCGGCGCCTACCGCCCGGCGGACCTCGCGCGGGCGGTGAAATACGCCTCCGACAATCGCATAGACCTGCTCACCGTGGACGGGGCCGGTGGCGGCACCGGCATGAGCCCCTGGCGCATGATGAACGAATGGGGCGTCCCCACCGTGGAGCTCTGCTGCCTCACATACCGTTACGCGGATTACCTGGCCAGGAAGGGCAGGTACGTCCCCGCAATAGCCTTCGCTGGGGGATTCACCCTCGAGGACCAGATCTTCAAGGGGCTGGCGCTCGGCGCTCCCTACGTGAAAGCCATAGGCATGGCCAGGGGCCCGCTATGCGCCGCCATGGTGGGAAAGACGGTGGGAAACCGGATCCTCGAGGGCGACCTGCCGGTCTACATAGAGCGCTATGGCACCAGCATGGAGGAGGTCTTCTACAGCGGCACGATGCTGAAGGAGAAGCTGGGCAAGGATTTCGAGAAGTTGCCCTCCGGCGCCATAGGCGTGTACACCTATTTCCAGAGGTTGGCGCAGGGGCTCTCGCAGCTCATGTGCGGGGCGAGGAAGTTCAGCCTGGAGTACATAGACCGTAGCGACCTTGCTTCCCTGACCCGGGATGCCGCCAGCATATCCGGCATCCCCTATATAACCGAGCTGGACGAGGAGGAGGCCCGGGCGATACTCGACGGCTGAGAGTAAGCCTGCCTCCGGCGTGCGGCGCCAGGGGTTGCCTTTTCGGCTATTCTTCCATGTCCGCCAGGATGATCGCTTCCGCGATCTCCCTCATGCTCTTACGGGTGTTCATGGACTTGCGCCGCATAAGGTGGTATGCCTTCTCGCCGCTTATGCCGTTGTTGCGCATGAGGATGTCCTTCGCGCGCTCCACCAGCTTACGAGTCTCCAGTTCATCCTTGATGATGCGCGTCTTGACCAGGAGCTCGGTGTTTTCGATGGCCACCGCCGCTTGGTTTGCCAGTGCGGTCAGCAAGGCCGTCTCCTCGGTAGTGAACTCGTGGGGGGTCGAGGTATAACAGCTCAGCACGCCGATCACTTTCCCCCGGACGCTCATGGGCACGCTTAGAAGGGAGCAGAGGTTCTCCTTCTCCGCGATGCTCTTATTGAAGTACCGGCTGTCCTTCCTTACGTCCGGCACCTGGATAGGCCGGTTCTCCTTGGCCACGATGCCGGCGATTCCCTCGCCGAGTCTGAGGGGAGGCTTTTCGAGGTAGTCCCTGCTCACCGCCTGCGTGGCCTTTATCTCCAGCATCCCGCTGGCTTCGTTGAGCAGCATTATGGACACGATGCTCGAGTGCATGACCTCGGCGGTGACCATGACGATGAGTTTCAATATGTCCTCGAGGTAAAGGTCGGACACGATGGCCCGGCTTACCTCGGTAAGCGCCTCCAGCCTTTTCCTGTATTCACTATCCTCTGGCAACTGTCCCTCCGAGCGGCGAATCGGATGGTCCCGGGCGGGCTCGCCGCCCTCTCCTACTCCAGGAAGCACACGGCCCTCTGGACGCGAGGGTCCGCCACTATCTGCGCGTATAGGCCGCCCGTGGCCTGTGGCACGTCTATGAGAAGCACGAAGTCCTGGAAGCGCTCCGCGCCCGGGAGAATATCGGCCAGCCTGTTGGGGGCCTCCTTGAAGAAGGAATGGTCGAACTCCGCCTCCGGGTGGTCAGGATAGACCGGCAGGTAGATGGTCTGGTCCTCTACCAGGTCCTGGAAAAAATGAGTCCCGTAGGAAACCTCCGGCACGTGGCCGGCTTCCTCGCGTGCGATCTCCACCAGCGCCACGGCGTTGTGTATGTCGCCGTAGCTCACGTTGACGCCGAGGTTGATGTTGCTGCTGCCCCACCGCCCAGGGCCCATCATCATTACCCTCCCTTCCGCCACCTGCGGTTGCTCGTTTACCTTTCCCACCAGGCGTCCGATCTCCTTCTTCAGCTCCGGTGACGGGACGGCGCCGTACGCCACGGGGTCTATGTAGACGATGAAGCGGATGTTGCGCACCACGCCCCCGCTGATCATGCGGTTGGACTTGAAGAGGACCCTTGCCTCCGGCTTTATCTCCGGAATCAACAGCGGCCCCGACGTGCCGGGAAGGGAGAGGGGGCGGCACTGCAGCAGGTTGACCCGCACGCTCTCGTCCTGCCTGATGTTGGCGGTGAACTCTATGTCCACGGGGAGGCCGTAGGCCGCGTCCAGCCGCGAGAGTATGGCCCCCATGATGCTGCAGAAATCCGTGCGCTTGATGAGGTTGTTGAAAGTGAGGAGGAAATCCCGCGGCGGACCGTCCACCATCCTGCCGACGGGGTCGACTGGATACCCGTCGGAGACGGTGGAGACCAGGAGATACAGCCCCGGGTAATCCCGTCCCGAGAGCAGCTCGTGCAAGGGCAGGCTGGTGAACTCGTTGGCCTCCAGGTCGAGCAGGTCCACCCGCCGCTGGGAATAGCGGGCCACCTCCGAGGCCGATTCCGGCCTGAGCTCGGGGTTGCTCACCGGGATCATCCTCGGATAATCCTTCCCCACCCGCTCCACGGCCCGCGTCCCCAGGCCGAAGACCAGCCTGATTATCCCCCGCTCGGGATCTATGCGGCTGCTCCACGCATAGAAGTTCTTGGAGAAGGCCACCCCCGCCAGGCAGGGGAAGAAGTATTTCTTGTAAGGCATGCCCGAGACCCGCTGCACCAGTATGGCCATCTGCTCGTCGCTCTCCCCCAGCCCCCTCTTACGCCGGTAGGAGAGGGCATCGGGGTTGATGGCGCTTGCGTAGACCAACTTCACGGCCTTCAGGAATGCCTCCATGCGTTCCTCCGGGGTCCCCTGGTTGGCGCAGAACTCGCTGCGGTACTTTCCCGCGAAGGCGTTGCCGAAGCTGTCCTCAAGCAAACTGCTCGATCTCACGATGATAGGAGCCTGCCCGAAGTAATCCAGCATGTTCCGGAACTGCTCCATGATGGTGGGCGGGAAGGTGCCGGCGAGGAAACGTCTCTCCACCTCCTCGAACTCCTCGTAGGTCAGATGGGAATTACTGGTAAGTTTGAGGCGCAGGCGGAAAAGGTCGTTGTCCACCAGGAAGGTAAAGAAAACGTCCGAGCCGATGTAAAAGGAATCGTGATCCTCGAGCAGGCTCGAGAAGTCGAACCCGTCCTCCTCGCTTGCGCTGGCGAGGATACGCCGTGCCAGCAGCATCCCCGCCGCCTTGCCCCCTATCCTGCCCGTGCCTATGAGGCGGTCCCTGATGGCGAAGAGGTCTTCGAGCCGCAGGTAGCGGCGGGCAAGGCGGTTGAACTCGGGGTGATCCCCGATAAGCATGCGGCGGAACTCCTCCTTTAAGGCCAGCAGTTCCGCGTCCTCCTCGCCCGGCTCCTCGCCCTTCCCGCAATGGACGACGAGCTTGTCGTAAACCCGGTCCCAGGGAGCTATGGAGCTCCCCCTGCTGCCGAGGGCGAAGTTGGCGGCCACCGTCGATATGGCCGCCGCGTCTCCGCTCTGGGTGACCGCGGACCACTCCTCCCCCCCGACCTCGTGCGGCAGGAACATCTCGGGGGTGTAGCGATCCCAGACCTTCAAGGGATGGATGTACATCCTCCCCTCGACGCTGAAGACGTCTATGAGCACCTGGGCAGTATCCCTTATCCTGGCGATGGCGCTGTTGGAGTGCTTGCCCCGCGTCAGCGCGAAGTAGGCGATGGTGTCCAACTCGAAGAGGTAGGGGCACGTGACCTGGAAGAAGTTCGCCAGCAGCTCGTCGGTGGCCCATTCGACCGCCAGTGAGGATATGTTGTCGAAGACGTAGAAGGCTTCCCTGCCCCGCTCCTCGATGATGCGGTTGACCTCCCGGCTGAAATAATCGAAGCCCTGGACCGGGTCCACCTCGACCACCTCCAGGCCGGAGCGGGGACCGAGGACGGGTGGGTGGGGCGCGAACCTGATATACACGCAGTTACGCCCGCCCCTAGCCGCTTTCTCGATGAATGGTTCGGCGAAAAAAACGTAGTCGGGGAGATTCTCGACCTGCCAGACCACGTTATCTCCCAGCCGCAGGCCCTGTATCGCCTCGTCAAGGCCCCTTATGCCGCTCTCAACAAACATAGACCCGCCGAGCTTCTCTCAGATCCATCCTCTTGCCCTCATCGCCTCGACCACGCGCTTGAAGGCGATGACGTAGGCTGCCTGGCGCATATTTATATTGTATTCCCTGGAGGTCTCGTAGACAGCATAGTAGGCGGCGGTCATCTTCCTGTCCAGCCTCTCGTAGACCTCCTCCTCGCTCCAGTAATACATGTAGAAATTCTGCACCATCTCGAAGTAGGAGACCGTCACCCCTCCCGCGTTGCAGAGAAAGTCCGGTAGCACGTGCACGCCTTTCTCGTGGAGGATCTCGTCCGCCTCGGGAGTGGTGGGCCCGTTTGCCAGCTCGGCCACGATCCTGGCCTTGATGCGCGGAGCGTTGTCCGCGGTGATCACGTTCTCCAGGGCGCTGGGACAGAGGATGTCCACCTCCATCTCCAGCAGGTCCTCGTTGCTTATGCACTCGGTGTCGGGGAACTCGACCACCGACGTGGTCTCCGCCTTGTGTTCGCACACCGCGTCGGGGTCAAGGCCGCCCATGCAGCAGATCGCGCCCTTGCTGTCGCTCACCGCGCAGACGTTGCAGCCGAGCTCGCTCCTCAGGAGCCTGGCGATGTGGTAACCTGCGTTGCCGTAACCCTGCACCGCCACCGTGGCCTTCTTGAGATCCAGGCCCTGCGTCTTGGCCGCCTCGCGGATGCAGTAGAGGGCGCCGCGCGCCGTGGCGTCGCCGCGGCCGGCCGATCCGCCCAGGCAGAGCGGCTTGCCGGTGATCACGCCGAACTGGCTCTTGCCGCGCACCTTGGAATATTCATCCATCATCCACGCCATTATCTGGGGGTTGGTGTACACGTCCGGCGCGGGCACGTCCACGTCCGGCCCGATATTCTTCCAGATGGCATCAACGTACGCCCTGCTGAGCCTCTCCAGCTCTCCCGCGGACATCTCCTTGGTGTTGCAGACCACGCCGCCCTTGCCGCCACCGAGCGGGAGATCCAGAAGGGCGCATTTCCAGGTCATCCACGCCGCGAGAGCCCGCACGGTGTCAATGGTCTCGTCGGGATGAAAACGGATCCCTCCCTTGGTGGGTCCCCGGGCATCGTTGTACTGCACCCTGAAGCCCTTGAAGGTGCGCAGGGACCCGTCGTCCATGCGCACGGGCAGGGAGACGTGCATCTCGCGCATGGGCTCCTTCAGGGCCGCCAGCACTTCGGGCTCCAGCTTGAGGATCTCGCCGCAGGCATCCAGCTGTTTCCGTACCACTTCGAAGGGGTTGATCTCCGCCATCTTCTCTCCTTTTCTCCGCTGCCTTCTTCCTTTCCCGCCGCTCCCAATCCTCGCCCGCGCCCACGCAAGCGAGTTGGCACGAGTTCCCGGACGGTCGCGGCCGGCCTCCCCTTTTTCTTGTTGGGGTTTATTTTAGCCTCAGCGGCGCAGTTCCGCCACGGGTTTTACGGGGAATCCCCATGCCGCTTCCCGCCATGCCGGGCCGGGGGGGGCGAGCGGCCGTTCCCGCTCTCAGTCCTCCCTGAGGCCGCTTATGAACTCGCGTATTTCCGAGGTGAAATCGGACCAGTTCACGAGAAGGTGGAGGGCGATCCAGCCCAAGAACACCCACCCCAAAGCGGGGTAATGGACAAAGGAGAAGATGATGGGCACCGCCGCTATGGGAGCGGCGACGGCCATCATCACCGACTTCTTGGTCCACACCAGGCCAGTCACCGCCGCGTACATCCCGTAGAAGAAGAACGGCCAGAAGGGGAGGTATCCCGCGGTGATGAAGTAGAGGAGGCCTGAATATATGAGGATGAGGTCGGTGGCGAAATCCATCTCCCCGATCCAGGTTCGGCGGCCGTAGGGGTCCCTGCGGGCCATCTTCCCGTCGATGACGTCGGTGGTCCAGCCCAGCAGGGTGAGGCAGACGACCAGGGGGAGCAGCGAGGGCTCGGCGAAGAGGGCGCAGATCACGATGAGCAGCGACAGGAAAAAGCGCGTGCCGGTCATGAAATCGGCGATGACCTTGGCGTTCTCGACCGCCCAGCTCCTGGAATTATCCCCTCTCATGGAACCAATTCTATACGAAACGCGGCACGGCGCAAAGGCAGGCAACCCGCCGTTGCCGCGATCCCGCGCGTGCGCGTGCGGCGCGCAAGTCGCCTCCCTGCGCTCCGGGGAGGAGAAGGGCCCGCGCCATGCAGCACGGTGAAGGATATTTATGGTAAAATTTACCAATACAGCGGGTTTTGGTCGGGCACCTTGGGAGCGAGGCTTCGCAGGAAAGGCGAAACGAGGACTGCTGCGAATTGCAACGGC
>CAKZMC010000140.1 GCA_937128055.1 uncultured Actinomycetes bacterium
CCCCGAACTCCCCGCCACCGGCTCTTCGAGACCTGACCCCTGTCGCGGAAGGCCGCGCAAAGGCATAATAGAGCTGAGTGGGCAGAAAGCGGCGCCGGACGCAAAGGAGGGGCTATGCTCGTGAAGGAAGCCATGAACCGCAACCCACCCCGCATACACGATACCGCCACCATAAAAGAGGCGGCCGAGAGAATGGCTCTGACCCAGGCCATCGAACTCGTGGTGACGGCGGGCCAATCGGCGGTGGGCATGGTGGGGGCCGAGGATCTCCTGCGATGCCTCATCCCCGAATACGACGAGCTCCTCAGGGAGGGCGGCGCCCCGTCGCGGCTGCACCCTCACAGGCGCTCGACGGACCTCCTTCCCCACCTAAAGGTAAGGGAAGTGATGCGGAAGGCGCACGCGGTTCTGGACCCGGAGCAGACCCTGGAGAGCGCGTTCGGTCAACTCCTGCAGGCAGGAGGGAAAGCGCTGCCGGTGGTGAGCGAGGGGAGGCTGGCCGGAAATCTCTCCATGATGGATGTGGCGAGGGCGCTGATGTGGAGGGACCGGGTGGCCCCCGCCCAGGGACAACCCGCCGTTGAGCGGAGGAAGGGCGGGCGGCGCAGGGAGGAGCAGCCATAACCCGAAGGGTTGCGGACGCTCAAGATGATCAGACCGCCTGCCCGTGAGCCGTGACCGGGATACGATCTCGCCGCGACAGGCGAAGCCGAGGGCCCGGTGAACCGTCGCGATCCCTTTTCCGGAAGCAGATCAGGTCACGGTGCCGCAATCCATGATAACTTTACTGTTCGCGGCAGGGCCGCGGCAGCGAAGCCAAGGTATGTGCCGGCCGGAGGCAGGCACCGGTCAAAGGGGTGGTCGCAATGAAGATAGCGATAACGGGAAAAGGAGGGGTCGGGAAGACCACGCTGGCGGGTGGCCTGGCGCGGCTGCTGGCCGACGAGGCGGTCTGCATCGGCCCGGCGCCGTCCGCGCAGAGCTACCTCAACATGGCGCAGATCATCGCCGCCGCCGAGGTGACCGACGCGCAGGCGATCCACCCGGGCTACGGCTTCCTCAGCGAGAACGCCGACTTCGCTCAGGCGGTGGTGGATGCAGGCCTGGTGTGGATCGGCCCGCCGCCCGCCGCCATCCGCGCGCTGGGCAGCAAGGCAGGTGCCAAGGCGCTGGCCCAGGCGCATGGCGTGCCCTGCCTGCCGGGCTACGCGGGTGAGGACCAGAGCGACGAACGCTTTGCCGCCGAGGCTGCGCGCATCGGCACACCCCTCATGGTCAAGGCCG
>CAKZMC010000141.1 GCA_937128055.1 uncultured Actinomycetes bacterium
GTTTTCTCGGTGTACGGCATGAGACACCTCAATTCCGACTAAACGGGCGATGGCAGGGGCAGCGGCGCTGATGGATGGCGCGCGCCAGCCCGATCCAGAGCTGCTGCTCCGCCGGCGTCAGGCGTTGCAGGCGCACGGCTGCTGCAATCTTGTGCGCAACCGCGCGGTTCAGGACGATGATGATGTGCATACAGGAACTCCTTGTGTGACGCTGACTCCTAGAACAACGCCGCCTGTGTCGCTTCGCCAGTGGCGCCTTGCAGACGCACAGCCTTGGCCGCCGCCCGAATCGCGTCGCGATCAATCTTGGGCTGTGCCACAGGACGGGCCTTACTTGGCCCTTTCAGTCCTGCTTTCGCCTCTGTTTGCCCAGCCAGCGCGCGTCGCAATGCGTCGTAGCTGCCATACCCGCCGTCTTCGAGCAATTGACAGAACACATCCAAGACTGGCGGGCCCTCAGGTGTCACCATGCTCACAATGCCGGGGACGTTCTCCATGATGCCCCTGACCAGCTCGGCGAACTCGTCGGGGAGCGCGTATCCCACCGTGTCCGGTATGTTGATCACCGTGGCTCCCGCCTTGATGGCCTCCGCGAAAACCTGGTAGAGGAACTTGGGGTCGCTGCGGCTGGCGTCCATGGCCGAGAACTCCACGTTCTCCACGTACTTGCGGGCGTAGGCCACCGCGTCCCTGGTCATCTCCAGCACCTGCTTGGGGGTCTTCTTCAACTGGTATTTCATGTGGTATTCCGAGGTGGATACGAAGGTGTGGATGCGCGGCCGCTCCGCGAACATGATGGCCTCCCAGGCCCAGTCGATGTCGTTGCGGTCCGTGCGGGCCAGGGCGCAGATCACCGGCCCCTTGACCGTCTTTGCCACCGCCTTCACCGCCTCGAACTCGCTGGGGCTGGAAACGGGGAACCCGGCCTCGATGACGTCCACCTCCAGGCGGGCGAGCTGCTCCGCGATTTCCACTTTCTCGCGCTGGTTGAGGCTTATACCCGGCGCCTGCTCGCCGTCCCGCAGGGTCGTGTCGAAGATGTAGATTCTCTCGGCCATTGGGTCTTCCTCCCCCGTTCTCTCACCACAGCTGGATGAACTTGCACTCCTTCACCTTGGGCACGCGCCGGATCTCCTCCATGACCTCGTCCGGTATGGGGATGTCCACGTTGATCCCCATCACCGCCTCCCCGCCGATCTTCTTCCTTCCCACTTGCATGTGCGCGATGTTGATGTTGTGGTCCCCCAGGATGGTCCCGATCCTGCCGATCATGCCCGGCACGTCGGCGTAGCGGAAAAAGGCCATGTAGCGGGAGGGTCCCAGGTCTATGTCGTACTCGTAGACGTGCACGAAGCGCTCCGTGTTGGAAAGGCCCACCAGGGTGCCTCCCACCGCCACCTCCTTCTTGTTGCGCCGCCCGCGCACCATGATCAGGTTCACGTAGTCCCGCGTCTGCTCCGACTTCGTCTCCCTTACCGCGATCCCCCTCTCCTTGGCGAAGAGGGGCGCGTTGACGTAGTTGACCGGCTCGAAGACTATCTTCTCGAAGAACCCCTTGAGCGCCGCCACGGTCAGGATCCCCGTCTCGTGGTTGGCCAGCTCGCCCAGGTACTCGAGCTCGATGCCGTCCACGTGGCCCTCCACCAGGTGGGTGAGGAGTAGGCCCAGTTTCTCCGCCAGCGGCATGAACGAGCGCACCGTCTCATCCACCTCCGCGGGCACCTGGAGATTCACCACGTTGGGCACGAACTCCCCCTTGAGCGCCGCCGCCACCTGCTCCGCGATTATCACCCCCGCCCGGTCCTGTGCCTCCTGCGTGGATGCCCCCAGGTGCGGGGTGGCGATGACTTTCGGGTGCCCGATGAGGGGGCACTCCGTTGCCGGCTCCGTCTCGAAGACGTCCAGGGCGGCTCCCGCCACCTTGTCCGATTCCAGCGCCCGCTGCAGGGCCTCCTCGTCGATGATGCCCCCCCGGGCCACGTTGAGAATGCGCACCCCGTCCTTCATCTTGGCAAACTCTTCCTCTCCCAGTAAATGGTAGGTTTCCGGGGTCTTGGGGAGGTGCACGGAGATGAAATCCGCCTGCCGCAGCAGGTCATCCAGCCTGGAGACCAGCTCCACCCCCAGCCTGCGCGCCTTCTCCTCGGAGATGTAGGGATCGTAGGCCACCACGCGCATGCCGAAGGCCTGGCAGCGCTGGGCTACCAGGGTGCCGATGCGCCCCAGCCCCACTATGCCCATGACCTTCTGGTAGAGCTCCACCCCCTCGAAGCTCGTGCGGTCCCAGCACCTGTCGCGCAGGGAGCTCACCGCGTCAGGGACGTTGCGGCACAGGGCCAGGAGGAGGGCCATGGTCTGCTCCGCCGCGGAGATGATGTTGCTCTGGGGGGCGTTGATGACCATGATGCCCCGCTTGGTGGCGGCCTCCACGTCGATGTTGTCCACTCCCACCCCGGCCCTCCCGATCACCTTCAGCCTTTCCGCGGCCTGGATGACCTCGGCGTCCACCTTGGTGGCGCTGCGCACGATGAGCGCTTCGTATTCCGCGATGCACCGCAGTAAATCCTCACGGGTGAGGTCGGTAAGGAAGTCGACCTCGAAGTCCCTGCGCAGGAGCTCTATCCCGCTTTCCGCTATTCTCTCCCTGACCAGGATGCGAGCCAACCTTCCCTCCTTTACACCCGTCCTTGCTTTCCCCATCTGGCAATTCCTTCCTATCGAATCAGGAGCGAGCCTCCCGGCCCTCTTCCCGGGCGCCTTCTCCTCTCACCGGCTGCCCGGGACCCGGGGCTCACCCCGCCGTCAATTCCAAGTATACCCGCTCCGCGGCGCCCACGCCCGACCCCGGTTCCAGGGGAAAGCCCAGCGCATTCAGGGTCAGCTCCAGGGCCGTCAAGGCCACCGCCATGTCGAAGAAGTTGTAGTAGCCCACGTGCCCGATGCGGAAGATCTTGCCCTTCAGTTGCTCCTGCCCGCCGGCGATGATCACCCCGTGCACCCGGTTCATGTGGCGCACTATCTCCCCGCCGCTGATCCCCTCCGGGGCCTTGATGGCCGTCACCGCGTAAGCCCGCTCGAGGACCTTTGGAAACAGCTCCAGGCCCATGGCCTGCACCGCGGCGCGGGTGCACAGAGCCAGCATGCGGTGGCGCTCCCAGGCGGCCTCCAGGCCCTCCTGCAACAGGATATCCACCGCCTTGGACATGGCCATGACCAGGCTAACCGCCGGGGTGAAGGGGGTTTCCGGCGTGTCGGAGCGGTATTTCTTGCGCGCTTTGCTGAAGCTGAAGTAAAAGGCCGGCGATCCCGCCTTTTCCACATATTCCCAGGCCTTGGGGCTCACCGCCGCCGCCGCCAGCCCGGGTGGGGTCATGAGCGCCTTCTGCGAGCCGGTGACCAGCACGTCTATGTTCCACTCGTCGGTACGCAGCTCCAGCGCTCCCGCCCCGCTGATGGAGTCCACCACCAGGATGGCGGGCGTATCCCTGACCGCCTCGCCGATGCTACGTATGTCGTTGACGATTCCCGTGGAGGTCTCGCTGTGCGTGACGAAGACTCCCTTGATGTCCGGCTTCTCCCGCAGCAGCCTGGAGATGACCTCCACGTCAGCCGCCTCGTCCCAGGCATACTCGTAGTACTCCACCTCGAGCCTGTACTCCCTGGCGATCTCCGCGAAACGCTGCCCGAACTTGCCTCCCGCTGCCACCAGCACGCGGTCCCCCGGGCTGAAGCAGTTGGCCACCGCTCCTTCCATGGCCCCGGTGCCCGAGGCAGCGAAGGTGAGCACGTCGTTCTCCGTAAGCAGCACCTTCTTGAGTCCCTCCACCATGCGCACGAACAGCTCGGTGTAGGCAGGAGTGCGATGATGGATGATGGGTTCCGCCTGCACCAGGCTCACCTCTGGCGGAATGGGGGTGGGCCCCGGTGTCATCAGGTACTCTTTGCGTATCACGCCATCACTCCTTCCTCATCTGCCGGTCATCTCGACCGCTCTCTCCCTCGACCCGCGTGAAGGCCCCTGCCGCGCCGCCGCTACCCTTTCTGGAGCCAGCTCATCATGGAGCGCAGCTCCTTTCCCACCTTCTCGATGAGGTGCTCCGCATCGCGGCGCTTGAGCGCGTTGTATACGGGCCGCCCCGCCTGGTTCTCGAGGATCCATTCCCGCGCGAACTCCCCGCGCACCACCTCTTCCAGGATGCGCCGCATCTCCTTCCTGGTATCCTCGTTGACGATCCTCCGCCCGCGCGTGAGGTCCCCGTACTCGGCCGTGTCGCTCACGGAATAGCGCATGTAGGAGATGCCCCCCTCGTAGATGAGGTCCACGATGAGCTTCAGCTCGTTAAGGCACTCGAAGTAGGCGATCTCCGGCTGGTATCCCGCCTCCACCAGGGTGTCGAAGCCGGCGCGGATGAGCTCCACCACGCCCCCGCAGAGCACGCACTGCTCGCCGAAGAGGTCTGTCTCCGTCTCCTCCTGGAAGGTGGTGAGGAGAACCCCCGCCCGCGTGGACCCTATCCCCTTGGCGTAGGCCAGCCCCAACTGCAGGGCCTTGCCGGTATAGTCCTGGTGCACGGCCAGCAGCGAGGGGACCCCGCTCCCCTGCTCGAAAACGCGGCGCATCATGTGCCCGGGGCTCTTGGGAGCCACCATGACCACGTCCACGTATTCGGGGGGCACGACCTGACAGAAATGGATATTGAACCCGTGGGCGAAGAAGAGCGCGTCGCCCTCCCTGAGGCCCGCCCTCACGCTTCTCTCGTAGACCTCGCGGTGGTCCTGGTCGGGAACCAGCAGCATGACGATGTCGCCGGCCTCCGCCGCCTCAGCCACGCCCGCCACCTCCAACCCCGCCTCGCTTGCGCGTGCCCGGGAGGGGCTTCCCTCGCGCAGGCCCACCACGACCTTCACTCCCGAGTCGTGCAGGTTGAGGGCGTGGGCATGTCCCTGGCTTCCGAAGCCGATCACCGCCACCGTCTTCCCTTCCAGCATGGAAAGGTCGGCATCCTTATCGTAGTAGATCTCCGCCATGCTCCTCCTCCTCAGCTTCGCCTCAGGCTACTTGCCGCGCGGCAGGGCCACCTTTCCCGTGCGCACCAGTTCCCTGATGCCGTAGGGCTTCACCAGTTCCTCGAAGGCGCGCAACTTCTGGGCGTTGCCGGTGACCTCCACGACGATGCTCTCCCGGGAGACGTCCACGATGTTTCCCCGGAAGATATCCACGATCTCGATGACCTCGGAACGGTTCTCGGGATTCACCTTTATCTTGGCCAGCACCAGCTCCCGCGCCACCGAGGTTTCGGGATCGAGGTCGCTGATCTCGATGACGTTCACCAGCTTGTGCAGCTGCTTGCGCACCTGCTCCAACGAATGTTCCGCCACGTCCACCACGATGGTCATGCGCGAGATGTCCGGCTTCTCGGTGGTCCCCACCGCCAGGCTGTCGATGTTGAAACCGCGGCGGGCGAAGAGCTCCGCCACCCTCGCCAGCACCCCCGGCTTGTTCTCCACCAGCACTGACAGAGTATGTTTCATCTCCCCACCTCCCCTCTCGAGGGACGGCCACGACGGCTCCCCTTCCTACAGGAAGGGCTCCTCCGCCTTCTCCGGGTGCACCTTCTCCACCGGGTAGAGCAGGTCCCCGATCATGTCGTAGAGCGGCGCCCCCGGCGCCACCATGGGATAGACGTTCTCCTCCGGATCCACCCAGAAATCGATGAGCACCGGGCAGGGGCTCTCCATCGCCTCCTGGATGGCCTGATCCACCAGATCCGGATCCTTGACCCTGATGCCCTTGGCCCCGTAAGCCTCGGCCAGGGCCACGAAATCGGGGGTGCGCTCCCTGTCCAGGCAGGTGCACGAGTACTTGCCGTTGTAGAAAAGCTGCTGCCACTGCCGCACCATGCCCAGGTAGCCGTTGTTGAGGATGGCCACCTTGACCGGCGCCCCCTCCAGCACCGCCGTTGCCAGCTCCTGGATGGTCATCTGCACGCTGCCGTCCCCCGCGATGTCGAAGACCAGGTCCCCGGGGCTGCCCAGCTGGGCGCCGATGGCGGCCGGCAGCCCGTAGCCCATGGTCCCCAGACCGCCGGAGGAGATGAAGCGGCGCGGCTTTTGCACGGGGTAGTACTGGGCCGCCCACATCTGGTTCTGCCCCACCTCGGTGCAGATGACGGCGTCTCCCTTGGTGAGGGCGTGGATCCTCTCCACCACGTACTGCGGCTTCAGGCCGTTCCCCCTCTCGTAGGCGAGGGGGTACTTCTCCTTCCACTCCTCGATGGCGGCGTTCCACGCCGAGCGGTCAGCGGCCTTTATCTCCGCGCGTACCTCCGCGATGGCGGCGTTGAGGTCCTTCAGCACCTGCCGGGCATCCCCCACGATGGGGATGTGCGCCCGCACGTTCTTGCTTATCTCCGCCGGGTCGATATCTATGTGGATGACCTTGGCCTTGGGCGCGAACTCCGAGAGCTTGCCGGTGATGCGGTCGTCGAAGCGCGCACCCACGGCGATGATGAGGTCCGTCTCGCACATGGCGTAGTTGGCGCAGCGGGTCCCGTGCATCCCCAGCATGCCCAGGGAGAGGCGGTGGGATTCGGGAAAGGCTCCCTTGCCCATGAGGGTGTGGGTCACGTGGATGCCGTTATCCACCGCCAGCTTCTTCAGCTCCGCGGTGGCGCCGGAGGTGATGACGCCTCCCCCCACGTAGAGGATGGGGCTGTGCGCCTCAAGGATGCTCCTCGCGGCCATGCGCACCTGCTTCTTGTGCCCCTTGTAGGTGGGCTTGTATCCCGGAAGCTGGGGGTGCTCCCTGCGGTGGTACTCGAGCTCGCCGCGCGCCACGTCCACCGGGAGGTCGATGAGCACCGGCCCGGGGCGTCCGGTGCGCGCGATGTAGAAGGCCTCCTGCACCACGTCGGGGATATCCGCGGGGTCCTTCACCAGGTAATTGTGCTTGACGATGGGCATGGTAATGCCGGTGGTGTCCGCCTCCTGGAAGGCGTCGGTACCGATGAGGTTGGTGGCCACCTGGCCGGTGATGGCAACCAGGGGCACGGAGTCCATGTAGGCGTTGGCGATGCCGGTTACCAGGTTGGTGGCCCCCGGCCCCGAGGTGGCCATGCACACCCCCACTTTGCCGGTGACCCTGGCATAGCCGTCGGCGGCATGGGCCGCCCCCTGCTCGTGCCGGGTGAGCACCTTGCGCATCTTCGACTCGAAGAGCACGTCATAGACGGGCAGGAGTACCCCTCCCGGGATGCCGAAGATGATCTCCACTCCCTCCTCCTCGAGAGAGCGCACCAGGGCCTTGGCGCCGGTTACTTTCAAGCCTGATCACCGTCCCTCAGTGGTTTCCCTTGCCCGGTATATACGTATAGGCCGTTAACCGGATAGGTGGATACGGCCCTTTCTGCCCCTATCCGCACGCCGCGCACCGCATCGCCGTACGCCTTGGCCGGCTATCGACGCGCCTCTCCCGCCCCCGGAAGGGGCTTCACCCCGGCCGTATCCCTATTCATTAGATATGGAAATATATTCCATATACTTTCAATGTTTCAATCGCGCAACCTCACCGCGCCGCGGCTGGCGCTGGAGACCCGGCGCACGTATTCCGCCAGGTACCCCGAATCCACCTTGGGCTCCGGCGCCCTCCAAGCCCGCCTGCGCTCCTCGAGCACCCCCTCTTCCACCTCCAGGCGGATGCCGCGGCCCGGGATGTCAAGCTCGATCAGGTCCCCCTCCTCTACCAGGGCGATGGGACCGCCCTGGGCGGCTTCCGGCGAGATATGGCCCACCGCGGCTCCCCGCGTCCCGCCCGAGAAGCGCCCGTCCGTGATGAGCACCACCTTGTCCGCCATGCCCATACCGGCGATGGTGGCGGTGGGGTTGAGCATCTCCCGCATGCCCGGCCCGCCCCGCGGTCCCTCGTAGCGCACCACGATTACGTCGCCCTCGCGGATAGCCCCGCCGGTCATGGCCGCCACCGCATCTTCCTCCGCATCGAAGACACGTGCCGGTCCGCGGTGGCACAGCAGGTTCTCCGGCACCGCGGACTGCTTTACCACCGCCCCCTCTGGCGCCAGGTTGCCCCAGAGCACGGCAAGCCCTCCCGTCGGCATGTAAGGGTCCTCCACTGCCCGCAATACCTCGGGGTTGAGCGTTCCCTTGCCCTCTATGAGGTCTCCCAGGCGGTCTGCGCCCACGCAAGGCACCTCGGGGTCGATCAACCCCCGCCTCAGAAGCTCCCCCATCACCGCCGGTATGCCTCCCGCCTCGTCCAGGTCTTGCATGAAATGGCGGGCACCTCCGGCGGGGCTGATGCGCGCGAGGTTGGGAGTGGCGTCGCACACCTCCTGCACTTCCCGCAGGTCCATCTCCACCCCCGCCTCATAGGCCAGGGCCAGGAGGTGGAGTATGGTGTTGGAAGACCCCCCGATGGCCATGTCCACCGCCAGCGCGTTGCGCAGGGCTGACCTAGTAAGTATGTCCAGGGGACGGCGTCCCTTGCGCAGCATCTCCATCACCGCCAGGCCTGCCTGCTTGGCCAGGCGCAGCCTGCGGGCATGAACGGCCGGCACGGTGCCGTTTCCCGGCAGGCCCAAGCCCACCGCCTCGGTGAGGCAGTTCATGGAGTTGGCGGTGAAGAGCCCGGCGCAGCTCCCGCAACCCGGGCAGGCCTCATCCTCGAGCTCCGCCAGCTCCGACGTCTCCATGCGGCCGCTCTCCACCGCACCCTGCGCCTCCATCACCGTGATGAAGTCAATGTTCCTCCCCCGGTGCCTCCCCGCCAGCATGGGGCCTCCGCTAACCACCACCGTGGGGAGGTTCAGTCTCGCAGCCGCCATAAGCATCCCCGGCACGATCTTGTCGCAGTTGGTAATCATAACCATGGCATCGAAGGCGTGCGCCTGCGCCATGAGCTCTATGCTGTCGGCGATCACCTCCCGCGAGGGCAGGGAGTAGCGCATGCCTGCGTGGCCCATGGCGATGCCGTCACATATGCCGATGACACCGAACTGCATGGGGGTTCCGCCCTCCATGCGCACGCCGGCCTTTACCGCCTCCGCCACCTGCTGCAGGTGCACGTGCCCTGGGACCACCTCGTTGACGGCACAGGCGATCCCCACCCAGGGCTGCTCGATCTCCCGGTCGATGAAGCCGTCCGCTTTCAAAAGCGACCGGTGCGGTGCCCTTGATAGGCCGGTCCTTACGGCCTTGCTCCTGAGTTCCATGGTTTCCCTCCGGGAAGGATGAGAAATTGTGCGCTAACCGCGCTCACGCGGTTATTGTTAGTATTATTTAGATATTAGGGGATGTCGTCAAGGTATTTTCGCATTTCGCTCCCCAGACGGCCGCCTCGCGGCGTCGCTGGGGCCATCTGGGCCGGGACGGAGGCGCCCGGATCCCGCACTTGCTCCCCCGGCGCCCCCATCCCTTGTCGCTCTCCCCGCTTAGAGCCTGTCGATTATGGCGTCGGCCATCTGGGAGGTGCCCGCCTCCCCTCCCAGGTCGTAGGTGACCGTCTTCCCTTCCCGGATCACCGCGGCCACCGCCTCGTAGATGCGGCTCGCCGCCTTCTCCTCCCCGATGTGGTGCAGCATGAGGACCCCGGCGAGGATCTGGGCGGTGGGGTTCACCTTGTTCATACCCGTGTACTTGGGCGCGCTGCCGTGCACCGGTTCGAAGACCTGGATCCCTTCCCCGATGTTGGCGCTGGGCGTCACCCCCAGCCCTCCCACCAGGCCGGCGCAGAGGTCGGAGATGATATCCCCGTAGAGGTTGGGCAGCACCAGCACGTCGTAGATGTGCGGCTTCTGGACGAGCTGCATGGCCATGTTGTCCACGATGCGGTCCTCGAACTCGATGTCGGGATAATCGCGCGCCACGGCGCGCGCCGTCTCCAGGAAAAGGCCGTCGCTGAACTTGAGGATGTTGGCCTTGTGCACCGCGGTCACCTTGCGCCTGCCCTCGCGGCGCGAGTACTCAAAGGCGAAGCGGCAGACGCGCTCGGAAGCCCGCCGGGTGATGAGCTTGACGCTTTCCGCGGTGTCCTCGTCCACCATGCGCTCGATGCCCGCGTAGAGGTCCTCGGTGTTCTCGCGCACAACCACCAGGTCGATGTCCTTGTAGGGGGCGCGTACCCCCTCCAGGCTGCGGGCGGGCCGCAGGTTGACGTAGAGGTCGAGTTCCTGGCGCAGGGCCACGTTGATGCTGCGGAAACCCGATCCCACGGGCGTGGTGATGGGGCCCTTGAGGGCCACTTTGTTGGCGCGGATGGAGTCCAGCACGTGTGCGGGGAGAGGCGTGCCGTATTTTTCCATGACCCCGGCGCCGGCCTCCTGCACGTCCCACTCCACGGACGCCCCCGCGGCCTCGATGATCCTGCGGCAGGCCTCGACTATCTCGGGACCCACTCCGTCCCCCGGGATAAGGGTTATCCTCCTCATAGCTTGAAACCTCCGTGCTTTCTCAGGTAATCGGTAAGGCCGCCCTCCGCGAGGATGTCCATCATCACCGCCGGGAGAGGAACGATCTCCAGCGTGTAGCCGCGGGTCACGTTTTTCACCTTCCCCCGCGCCAGGTCAACCTCCAGCTCGTCGCCGGCCCGTATCCCGGAGGTGTCGCATTCCACCGCCGGCAGGCCCTTGTTGATGGCGTTGCGGAAGAAGATGCGCGCGAAGGAGCGCGCGAGCACGGCGCTCACGCCGGCGTGCTTGATCACCAGGGGAGCTTGCTCGCGGGAGGAGCCGCAACCGAAATTGCCGCCGGCTACGATGAAGTCCCCCGGCCGCACACGCTCACTGAAGCCGGGATCTACGTCTTCCATGCAGTGGCGCGCCAGCTCCTCCACGTCCAGCGTCCTGAACTTGTATTTGCCGGAGATGATGTAATCGGTGTTGACGTCATCCCCGAAGACGTGCGCCCTGCCCCTGAGGATCCCGTTACCTGCCATATATTACCAACTCCTCGCCTCTCCTCAAAGCATGCGCCGGGGATCGGTGATCTTCCCCGCCACCGCGCTGGCCGCCACCGTGGCCGGGCTGGCCAGGTAGATGTGGGCGTTGGCGTTGCCCATGCGTCCCTTGAAATTGCGGTTGGCGGTAGAGATGACCGCCTCGCCGTCCGCGGGCACCCCGTTATGCGTCCCCACGCAGGGCCCGCAGCCGGGCGTCACCAGGGCCGCTCCTGCCTCCACCAGCCTCTGCGCGATCCCCTTCTCCATGGCCTCCATGAGCACCTGGCGAGAGGCGGGGGCCACTATGAGGCGCACTTCCGGGCTTGCTCTCCTGCCGGCCAGGATGCGCGCCGCCTCCTCCAGGTCCTCCAGGCGGCCGTTGGTGCAGGTCCCGATGACTGCCTCCTGGATGGGAGTCCCTTCCACCTCCTCCACCGGCTTCACGTTGTCCACGCGGTGGGGCAGCGCCACCTGCGGGGTGAGCCCCCCCAGATCGTACTCCAGCACCCCGCGGTAGGAGGCGTCCGGGTCGGGGTCCGCCGGTGCGGGCCGCCTCGCGGCGCGGCGGGAGACCCACTGCAGGACCTTCTCGTCGGCCTGCATGAGCCCCGCCTTGGCCCCCATCTCCACCGCCATGTTGGCGATGGTGAAGCGCGCCTCCACGGACAGGGAGGATATCGCCTCTCCCCCGTATTCCACCGCCAGGTAGGTGGCCCCGTCCGCGGTGAGCTCTCCCGCCAGGAAAAGCGCGATGTCCTTCGAATATACCCCCGGCGCGAGGGTGCCGCGGAGCTCCAGGCGCAGGGTTTCCGGAACCTTGAACCAGAGCTTTCCGCTGAGCATGGCCGCCGCCAGGTCAGTGGATCCCACCCCGGTGGAGAAAACGTTTATGGCCCCGTAGGTGGTGGTGTGGGAGTCCGCTCCGATGACCAGGTCGCCGGGGACCACGTGTCCCTGCTCGGGCAGCAGGCAGTGACAGACACCCCAACCCACGTCGTAGAGGAACAGCCCCTGCTCCCCGGCGAACTCCCGCATCATGGCGTGCAGGTTGGATACTCCTTCCAGGGGACTGGGGGCGCTGTGATCGATCACCATGGCCACGCGAGCGGCGTCGCACACCCGCTCCCCTCCCAGCTCCCGGAAAGCCTGGATGGCCAGGGGCGAGGTGCCGTCCTGCCCCATCATGAAATCCACCTCCGCCACAACCAGCTCCCCCGCCCGCACGGGGCGGCCGCAGTGGCGGGAGAATATCTTTTCGGCGATGGTCATGCCCATGGGCTTTCCTCCATCCGGGACCTGGCCCTCGAAGCGGCGGCCGGCGCCTTATGCTCCCGGCCTCTCCTCCCGGCCGTGGCGGCGCGAAACCCCGCCTGCTATGCCGGCGTAAAGGCCGCGCGCCTCCCGCGGGGAGCCTTGGGAGGTCCCTTCCCTCACCTCCCCGTTCGGCAACATTATTCATGACCGGCCGCCTGTTTGTAAAATAGTTTTTCGGCCGTGTTCTCCACCGCCTCACCCGCCCCTGCCGTGATAAAATAGCTTGGATATGCGCCGGGCTCGCGGCGGGCGCGGGTATGTTCACGGAGAATATCCCATCAGGCGGAAAGAAGCATGAAGGAGGAAGTCATGGCAGCCGAGAAGCAACAGGCCAAGCTGGTGGTGATCGGAGCGGGACCGGGCGGCTACGTGGCCGCCATCCGGGCGGCGCAGTTGGGAAGCGGCGTGGTGCTGGTGGAGAAGAACCTCCTCGGGGGCACCTGCCTTAACTGGGGATGCATCCCCACCAAGGCCCTTCTGGCCTGTGCCGAGGTGGTGGAGACCATCAGGGAGGCGCACGAATACGGCGTCAAGGTGGGCGAACCCGTCCCCGACCTCAAGGCCATGGTGGAGCGCAAGGAGAAGGTCAGCTCGCAGCTCCGCAACGGCATAGCGCAGTTGCTCAAGGCCAACAAGGTCGAGGTGGTGAAGGGAACCGCCCGCCTCCTCTCCCCAGGCCGGGTGGCAGTGGAGGGCGAGGAAGGCGAGAAGGTCATCGAGACGGAAAGGGTGATCGTCGCCACCGGATCCGAGCCGGCCCGCCTCCCCACCTTCGACTTCGACCAGCCGGCCATCCTCACCTCCACGGAGGGGCTGGAGCTGACCGAGATCCCGGCGTCCATGATCATCGTGGGCAGCGGCGTGGTGGGCTCGGAGTTCGCCACCATCTTCAACGCCCTGGGGAGCAAGGTGACCATGGTGGAGCTCATGCCGCGCATCCTCCCCACCGAGGACGAGCGCATATCCCAGCAGATGAAGCGCATACTCAACAAGAAGGGCATCGAGATCCTCACCGAAGTGACCATCGAGGAGATGGTGGAATACCGCCCCGACGGCGTGAAGGCGAGGCTCTCCACGGGCGAGGTGCTGGAGGCGGAGAAACTCCTGGTCTCCATCGGGCGTTCCCTCAACTCCTCCGGCCTGGGCTTGGAGGAATTGGGCGTGGAGCTGGGAAAGCGCGGCGAGATCGTGGTGAACGAGCGCATGGAGACGAGCGTCCCCGGCGTTTACGCCATTGGCGACGTGGTGGGGGGTATCCTCCTGGCCCACGTGGCCTCGTTCGAGGGCATGTGCGCGGCGGAGAACGCCATGGGGCACGATTGCGTCATGGACTACAACGTCGTGCCGGCCTGCATCTTCACCGAGCCGGAAATCGCCAGCGTCGGGCTGACCCCCGCCAAGGCGGAGGAGCAGGGGGTCGAAACCCGCATCGGCCGCTTCATGTTCGGGGGACTGGGGAAGGCGCTGGCCATGGGCAAGGGACAGGGCTTCGTGCAGCTGGTGGTGGACGCCGCCACGGACAAGGTGCTGGGGTGCCAGATCATGGGACCCCACGCCTCCGACCTCATCCACGAGGTGGCCCTGGCCATCCGTATGGGAGTGACCGCCGACGACATGGGCCGCACCGTGCACGCCCACCCCAGCCTGGCAGAGGCCATCATGGAGGCGGCGGAGGCGGCCCACGAGAGGGCCATACACGCCGCGCCGTCGCGCAAGTGATGCGCGGCGAGAGGGCAAAGCGGCCTCCGCGGCGGCGGCGCGTCGGGACGTGACCCGCCGCGGACGGGCCGCTTGAATATGGCGCGGGGCGCGAGGTTGGGTTATCATGGCATCGTCGTAACCGATCTGACTGGAGGTGAAAGCAGATGTACCCGGAGGACCTGAAGTATCATCCCGAGCACGCCTGGGCCAAGATCGACGGCAATATGGCCACCCTGGGGATCACCTACTACGCCCAGGACCAGTTGGGCGAGATCGTCTTCCTCGAGCTCCCCGCCGCGGGGACGGAGGTGAAGGCGGGGGAACCCTACGCGGAGATCGAGTCCGTGAAATCGGTGTCCGACGTCTACAGCCCGGTCAACGGGACCATCGTGGAGGCCAACCAGGAAGTGGTCGAGGCCCCGGAGATCATCAACGAGGACTGCTACGGGTCAGGGTGGATGGTCAAGGTGGAGCTCGCCGATCCCTCCGGGGTGGACGACCTCCTGGACGCCGCCGCCTACGAGAAGCTGGTCTCCGAGGCGGGGTAAACCCGGCTGATACCCGTCGGCCGCCGCTTACGGCCGACGAGAGCTCCTCACGCAGAGCGACCTTCCGCGCGTGGTGGGCGCGGCTGCGGACACGGCGCCGGGGGCATAGAGAACCCAGCGTAAAGCAAGGGGCGGGAAGGTTCCCGCCCCTTTCTATGCGCAGGCGCGGCGCCTATCCCCGGCGGCCAAGCGCACGGTCAGCGATCCCACACGATGCCCGCGTCAAGGTCTCGCCACCGTTCTCCTTCGGTTGCGGGGGTTCATCCAGCTCTTCCATGAGCTCCCGTATAAGCTCCTCAAGATCCCCGGGACCCAGGTCCTCCAGGTCCTCGAGATCCCATCCCTCGGGAAGGTATTCCTCGAGGTCTTCGAGATCGTATCCATCCGGGTCTATGTACGTATCCTCCTTATCGAAATCCATGTCCATTGTCCCCGTGGCGGGCAAGGGGTTCTCCGCCAGGTACCACCTGCCGCCCTTCCTGAACATCTTGAATTCCAGGGGTTCGTCTGCGAGGTCCACTTGCTCCTCCATGCCCAGCACAGACATGGACAGCGTTCCCGCGGTAGTCACCACCGTGGTCTTCTCTCCCTTCTCTTCCCCCAGCTCCAGTTCCACCCCCTCGAAGGATATGTCCATGAAGCCGAAGGCCATCACGAGCATCTCGCGGGGTTCCAGGCCCAAGTCTATTAAAAAGGGGTCGTCCTCCAAGAAATCCTCCTCGAAGCATGCCAGGTAGGCGTCCACGTCCTCCCTCTCCAGGGATTCCATGTATTCCCTGGCCAGCGAGACGGGATCTCCCCCGCTGCCCGCTCCGCCTCTCCACAAGGTAAGGTAGACGACCAGCAGCGCCGCCCCCGCGAGGAGCAGCAGCCCGCCCGCGGCGCCGACCAGCAGCGGCGCCATGCTCCTCTTCGCGGCAAATGCAGCCGCGGGCGCAATCCGCTCACCGCACGAGGTGCAGAATCTGACCTCTTCCCCGAGCGCGGCACCGCAGCGGGGACATGTCCTCTCTCCCTCCACCTTGCGAACCTCCTTGGCTACGTGCCTCCCTTGCGCCGGCCGGACATCCGCACCATCCGCCATGAAGCCCGGCCCGCCATCAGCCACCTTCCCGCAATTCCCTCAGCAGCAACTCGTTCACCAACTGGGGGTTGGCGCGGCCCCTCGTCTTCTTCATCACCTGTCCCACCAGGAAGCTCACCGCTTTCTCCTTCCCCCTGCGAAAGTCCTCCACGCTCTTGGGGTTTTCCGCGATGGTCTCCGCGATGACGGCCGCCAGTTCCTCCTCGTCGCTTATCTGCGTCAGATCCTTATCGGCGATTACCGCCCGCGCATCCTTCCCCGTCTCCAGCATCTCCTCGAAGACCGTCTTGGCGATCTTGCCGCTGATGACCCCCTCCTCCACCAGCGACACCATGTCCGCAAGCTGCGAGGGGGTGGCCTTGATCTCGCCTATCTCCATCCCCCTGGCGTTCAGGTAGGCGGAGAGCTCGCCCATCATCCAGTTGCTCACCGCCTTGGGGTCGGGACCCTTCGCCACCGCCTCCTCGAAATAGTCGCCCATGCTCTTGGAGGAGGTCAGCAGCCACGCGTCGTGGTCGGGCAGGCCGTACTGCTCGCGGAAACGGCGCCGCCTCTGCGCCGGCAACTCCGGGAGAGAGGCTCTCACTTCCTCGATGAGGGCCCGTTCGGGCTCGAGGGGCACCAGGTCCGGCTCGGGGAAATAACGGTAGTCGTAGGCATACTCCTTGGTGCGCAGCGGGGTGGTCGTGTTGGCGTCGGCGTCCCAGTGCCTGGTCTCCTGCACTATCTCCCCGCCGTTTTCCATGATCTCCCTCTGCCGGGATATCTCGTAATCCAGGGCGCGGTAGAGGGCCCGGAAGGAGTTCATGTTCTTTATCTCCGTCTTCACCCCGTAATCCTGCGAACCGCGCGGCCGCAGGGAGATGTTGGCGTCGCAGCGCAGGCTCCCCTCCTCCATCTTGCAGTCGGAAACGTCAAGGTGCTCCATGATGTTCTTCAGCTCCTGCATGAACAGGCGCGCCTGCTCGGGCGTGCGTATATCCGGCTCGGTGACGATCTCCAGCAGGGGGACGCCGGCGCGGTTGAAGTCCTCCAGGCTGTACTCGGAACCGTGGATGCGGCCGCTCTCGCTCACGTGCACGGTCTTCCCCGTGTCCTCCTCCAGGTGCACCCTGGTGATCCCAACCCGGAAGGGACCTTCCTCCATCTCCAGGTCCAGGTGCCCGCGGACGGCGAGGGGGAGGTCGTACTGCGATATCTGGTAATTCTTGGGCATATCCGGATAGAAATAGTTCTTGCGGTGGAAGATGCAGCGCGGCGCTATCTCGCACTCCAGGGCGAGGGCCAGGCGGATGGCCAATTCAACCGCCCGGCGGTTGAGCACCGGGAGCACCCCGGGGAGCCCCAGGCAAACGGGGCAGGTCTTGGCGTTCGGCTCGCCACCGAAGGAGGCGTCGCAGGAGCAGAACATCTTGGAGCGCGTCCTCAGTTCCGCGTGGATCTCCAGGCCTATCACCGCCTCGTATCCGCCCATCACGCCTCACCCCTCGCGACACGCGGCCTCTCCCGGAAACCCAGCGCCTCCTCCATGACGCGGGCCACGCGCAGAAGCTCCGCCTCGCCCAGCGCCTTCCCCATGATCTGCAAGCCCACAGGCAGGCCGTCTTCCAGGCCGCAGGGTATGCTGACGGCCGGGATCCCCGCCAGGTTGACGGGGATGGTGCACACGTCGGAAAGGTACATGGCCAGGGGATCCTCAACCTTCTCCCCCAGGGCGAAGGCGGGGGTGGGGGAAGTGGGGCTGACCAGCACGTCGAAGCGCTCGAAAGCGCGGCGGAAATCGCCCAGGATGAGGGTGCGCACCTTCTGTGCCTGCCCGTAATAGGCCTCGTAGTAGCCGGCGGAGAGGGCGTAGGTCCCCAGCATGATGCGGCGTTTCACCTCCGCCCCGAAACCGGCGGCGCGCGTTCTGCCATACATTTCCAGCATATCCTCCCCTTCCACCCGCAACCCGTAGCGCACGCCGTCATAGCGCGCCAGGTTGGAGCTGGCCTCAGCGGGGGCCAGGATGTAATAGGCGCTCAGGGCGTAATCCAGGTGGGGCAGGGTAGTCTCCTCCACCTCGGCCCCCAGCTCCGCGAAGAGGCGCAGGGCGTTCTCCACGTTCGCCCTCACCCCCGGAGTCAAGCCCTCCTGCATCAACTCCCCGGGGACGCCCACCCTGAGGCCACGGATGTCTCCCTCCAGCGCCTCAAGGTAATCCGCCACCTTCACTTGCAGGGAGGTGGAATCGCGGGGGTCATACCCGGCGATGAGGGAGAGCAGCAGGGCGCAATCCCTCACGTCGCGGGCTATGGGGCCCACCTGGTCCAGGGAGGAGGCGAAGGCCACGAGGCCGTAACGGGACACCAGCCCGTAAGTAGGCTTCAACCCCACCAGCCCGCAGAAGGAGGCCGGCTGGCGGATGGAGCCTCCCGTGTCGGACCCCAGGGCCCAGATGGCCTCCCCCGCGGCCACCGACGCCGCCGACCCACCGCTCGAACCGCCGGGAACACGGTCGAGGTCCCAGGGGTTGCGGGTGGGTCCGAAGGCGGAGTTCTCGGTGGAGGAGCCCATGGCGAACTCGTCCATGTTGGCCTTGCCCATCATGGTCATGCCCGCTTCCCGCAGCCGCCCGATGACGGTGGCATCGTAGACCGGGACAAATCCCTCCAGCATGCGTGATCCACAGGTGGTGGGGACCCCCCGCGTGCAGAGGACGTCCTTCACCGCCAGGGGAACGCCCGCCGCCGTCCCGGGATCACGGCCGCCCGCAAGCGCCTCGTCTGCCCGTGATGCCGCCTGCTCCGCCTCGCCTTCGGTGAGGGTTATGTAGGAGTGGACGTCTCCTTCCACCTCCTCGATGCGCCGCAACACCGACTGCAGCACCTCCCTGGCGGAGACTTCCCGGCCGCGGAGCATCGCTATCAGTTCCCAGGCTTTCTTCGCGTATAGATCTTCCACCTCTTACCACGCCTCCGTTGTACCTCTTCTCGCCTCGCTATCACTCATGCCGTCCCCGCCTTCGGTTCCTGTCGCCAGCCTCCCGCCGCGCGCGAGCCGTGCCAACGACCTCAAGCCTCTCTCCCGCCTGCCCAGCGACGTCCCGCCACCACCCGGGCCAACACCAGCGCGCCGGCCAGCTCGGCGATTTCGACCAGGGGAACATGGCCGCCCCACCAGCTGCGCGCGCCCAGTATCCCCTCCATGACCTCGGCATAGAAGAGGATGAGCAGCGCCGCCAGCACCACCTTCACCCGTTGCCCTTCCCTGTTCTTCCCCTCCCGGCGCAGGTCCCTGAGCAGGACGATGACATAGGCGATGGCCATGACGGCGTAGAGCATCAGCGCCGCGGCGTTTATCCATGTCACGGGAGACTCGTTGTCGAAAACCCAGAGCCTTCCATCCCGGTTGAACAAATCGCCGCCGTTGACCAGGATGGCGGCCACCGCGAACTGCAGGGGCAGGGACCAGAAGAACAGTGTGTAGTCGGCGCTGCGACCGAAGGAGCGCGCGAAGGCGAAGACGAAGAAGGTGCTGCCCACCGCGAACACGCTGGTCACCTGGTAGAAGGAAAGGCTGATGGTGTCGTCCCCCATCCACCAGGAGATGGAGGAGAAGGCCGCGCCAAGAGCGCCCGCCAGCAACCAAAGGAGGAACCAACGCCCCGTTTCCCCGCTTACTCCGGCCCGCGACCGGTACCAGAAAGCGATGCCCACCAGCACGGCCGCGGTGGCGAGGAGCAGGTAGGGATTCACCGTGTCTCCTTCCGCCTCAGAGGATCCTGGGCACCGCGAAATACCCCCCTTCCCGGCGGGGAGCGTTGCGGAGGGCTTCCTCCTGGGAAAGCCCGGCCTCGACCACGTCCTCCCGCATCACGTTGCGCAGGGGGATCACATGCGAGGTGGGTTCCACCTCCTCCGTGGAGAGGGACTTGATCTTCTCCGCGTGCTCCAGGACCTGCCCCAGCTGGCGGGTGAACCTCTCCTTCTCCTCCGCGCTCAGTTCCAGGCGCGCCAGCCAGGCTACGTACTCCACGTCCCTTTCGGTGATCATCCTCCTATCTCCTTCCCGTCACGGAGGGCTTCGCCATGTCTTCCCCGATCTCGCCCCTTCTCGGCGCGCGCTTCACGCCGGACCTTCCCACATCTTATACTTCCTTTCCCCCTCGCCCTCTCCCTCTCTTCACCACAGCGCCTCCTCCTGTCTCCCGGCCTCCTCATCCCCCCAAGAGGGACAGGAACTCCTCTTCCCCGATGATCCTCACCCCCAGCTCCCGCGCCTTCTCGTACTTGCTGCCGGGGTCCGTGCCCGCCACCACGTAATTCGTCTTGCGGCTCACGCTGGAGCTTACCCTCCCTCCCCTTCCCTCGATGGCTTCCCTTGCCTCTTCCCGGGTCATGGAGGAGAGCGCCCCGGTGAGCACGAAGGTCAGCCCCTCCAGGTGGCGCGGCCCTTCCTCCACCCTCTCCTCCATGTTCACTCCCGCCTCCTTCAGCCTGTGGATCAGTTCCATGTTGCGCGGCTCCTCGAAGAAGGCCCGCACGCTCTCGGCGACGGTGGGCCCCACCTCCTCCACGGAAAGGAGGTCCTCTTCGCCGGCCCTCGCCAACTCCTCCATGCCGCGATATCTCCTGGCCAGCACCTCCGCCAGGTGCGATCCGACGTGTCGTATCCCCAGGGCGAAGAGGAGGCGGGACAGGGGGCGGTCCTTGCTGGCGCGTATGGCGTTCATCAGGTTGGACACGGATTTGTCCTTGAAGCCCGTGAGGGTGTAGAGCTGTTCCTCGTCGATGTAATAGATGTCCTCCACCGAACGCACGTAGCCCTTGTCCATGAGCTCGCGGATGGTTGCCGGGCCCAGGCCCTCGATGTCCATGGCGCCGCGCGATGCGAAATGGAGTATGCTCTCGAAAAGGCGGGCAGGGCAATCCACGTTCACGCAGCGCGCCACCACCTCGCCCTCCGGGCGGTAGACCTTGCCGCCGCAGGCGGGACAGCGTTCGGGCATGACGAAGTCCCTCTCGGTGCCATCCCGCAGCTCCACCACGGGCTTGATGACCTCGGGGATCACGTCGCCCGCCTTGTGCACCAGGACCACGTCCCCGATCTTGATCCCCTTGCGACGTATCTCGTCCTCGTTATGCAGGGTAGCCCGCGAAACAGTGGAACCCCCCACGAAGACCGGTTCCAGGACCGCGGTGGGGGTGAGCGCTCCCGTGCGCCCCACGTTGATCTCGATATCGAGCAGGCGCGTGGTCTTTTCCTCGGCCGGGAACTTGTAAGCCACCGCCCAGCGGGGGGCCTTGCTGGTGGCCCCCAGCCTC
>CAKZMC010000142.1 GCA_937128055.1 uncultured Actinomycetes bacterium
GCCGATGGCTGGCGGACACTATATATGCTAACCTCCTGAGAAGATGTCATAATCGTTTTTATTTATGATGCATCACGCGGGACTTCGGCAAAGGGCATGCGCGCTTTCCGTTTCCCGCCTCTCTGCACGAGTGCCGCCCGCAGCAGCATCTCCGCGGCGAACAGCCCACCTGATTCGCAGATACAGCGACGACACGGTCCGCGTCCCTCTTTTTCCCGCCGTGTTGATGTATCATGTAGGTGTGATCAACAGGGGAAGCCGCCGCTACGCGACGGAAGCAGCGCCGGGTTTCGCGGATAATCCCGGAGATAAGAAGGGGCTGCAGGAATGAGAGCAAGAAGCTCCCGCCCATTCCGCACCGCCATCACCGTGACGGTGCTGCTCTTCCTGCTGCTCCATGCCGGGTGTAGCAAGGAGAAAACGCGGGAGGAAAAAATCTCGCAGGTCACCGAGGCGGCCACCGCCTTCCTGGACGCGCTGGGCGGCCTGCAGGTGGAGGGGCTGCGCGAGATGATGACCGCCAGATACCTCGAGGACAACCAGGTGCCGGATCCGCTTACCGCCGCCCAGCTCACCGCCTCCCTCGGCTACCTCAACTCCTACCGCTTCCTCCCCGAAGAGGACATTGCGTTGGAGGGGGAGCGCGCGGTGATCACCGTGGTGCTGAACATCCAGGGCCGCGGGGAGAGGGAGGAGACCATGGTTATGAAGCTGGAGGAAGGCGCGTGGAAGGTGGAAGGCTTCACCGCCCTGGACTGGTCGCTGCAGCCGCCGGTGGAAAAGGACGAGCGCGCCGAGGTGGAGGTGGCCTTGCGCAATTTCCTCGTAGCCTGCGTGGACGGCGATACCTCATACATATTCAAACACCTCAGCAAGGCATACAAGGAGAAGCACCGCCTAGAGAAGCCCTGGACGGCGGCGGAGTTCTCGGGCGTCTTCGGCACCGCCCGCTCCTACGACTTCAAGCCCGAGGCCATCAACATCACCGACAAGTCGGCCGAGGCGGACGTGACCATCGAGTTCGGCACCCGCGGCAACCTGGAATCGGAGACCTCCCGCGTGCGCCTGGTCAAGGAAGGAACCGACTGGTACGTCGATGTCTTCCCCTTCTTCATTTATTGACGCCTCTTGCTGGTCCGCCTGCGTGCCCTCGTCCCCCTACACATCCGGCAACGCATGCGGGGATCCGCATGGCAAGAATTCCCATCTCCTCGCGAAGCCCGACGCGTTTCGGGGGCGCGGGGATTTCCTTCCCAGGCGCAAGCCGTTCTTCGGGGTCCCGGAATCGCCGGGGCACTCAACCCGCGAGGAGTTCGGGACGATGCTCCCTCAACCAGGCCATCACCTCGTCACGGAAAGCCACTACTTCCCTCAGGAGCTCCTCCACCTCGTCCGCGGAGAGTGTGTAGGCGCGGTCGTAATCAACTCCGTGGCGCTTCTTTCTGCAGATATCAAGATAATCGGCTACCTCCTGGGTGGCAGGCCCCATGATCTCCGGCAAGACGCTGATGGTTATCCAATGATGTGATTTGCCGGACGCGCGATAGCCGGACGCCTAAAGGACGATGGTGGCAAGCTGAAGAACGGCGTTGTAGGCGGTAGCGAACCTGCGGTCGGGTGAAATGGCGGTGACCGATGCGTCCTGCAGGTCTCTACCCACTACCGCCAGCAGGTCCGCCACTTCTTGCGGGGTAGTCTTGTGCGGCTTGATGTCTCCTCTATCCAGCCAGTCTTGCAAGCTCATCTTCGTCTCCGGCCAACCAGATCCTGGGGGCTTCCATCACCGACTTGATGAAGACATTGCCGTCCGCGATCCTCTTCTTGAATTCCTTGGGGGAGTACACGGTTGGGTTGATCTCCCTCCCCAGCTCGCGTCCCAACGGGCCGAGGACCCTGCTGAGCTCCTTCAGGCTGGTACTACCTATCACCATGATATCCACGTCGCTTCCGGGTTTGTCCTCTCCCGCCGCCACTGAACCGTATATGAAAGCCACCGCTATCCCCGAGCTGAGGCGCGCCAGAGCCTCGCAAAGCTTGTCCCCCAAGGCCACCGTCTTGACGAAAAACCTCTTCAGGTCGAGGAAGGCTGGGTTTTTCTCCTGCGCCCTGTAGTAGACCCGGTTTCCTCGGCGCTCCCTCTCGATGAGGGCCGACCTCTCCAGGCGCGCCAGCTCCCTCTGCACGAGGTACAGGGTATGGCCGCTAAGGCGGGCCAGCTCGCGCTGATAGAACTCCTCTCCGGGATGGAGGAAGAAAATCTTGAGAAGCTCGGTCATGGTGGAGGAGGCGAACAGCTCCGCGGCCCCTTTATGACCAACATTTTTGGTCACACGACCAACCTTTTTGGTCATTCCCGACTCCCGGTTCCTCGCTCATCCCCTTATCGCCACGTCCCAGTTTACAGCATCCGATTACCCATTATCATCCGAAGCGGTGACATCCCCCCACCGGACCTCGTCAGGCTCCCTTTTTCCGCGCCAAGGCAGGCGGCGAAGACAGATGCGCTTCGGGCGCGGCGGGGAAGCCGGCGATCCCCGGTTGCCAGCTATAGACGCGTCCTCCAATGGCAAGAGCGCAGCTTGAGGGCTGGATCCATGGAGGGGAAGGAGCACGCTTCCGCCAGGTCCCCTGTAAGGGAGACCGCCCTGCGAGCCGGTTGGGCTGCGCAAGACTTCTCCTCATCTATCATGGGGGGCGAGTTTGCCGTCCGTCATGCTGAAGGCGCGGTCGGCGACCTTCACGATATCCTCGTCGTGGGTGACGATGATGACGCACTTGCCGTCCTCCCGCGCCAGCTTCACCAGTATGTCCACCACCACGCGCCCCGTGGCGGTGTCCAGGTTTCCCGTCGGCTCGTCGGCCAGGATGATGTCGGGGTCGTTAGCCATGGCTCTGGCGATGGCCACCCGCTGCTTCTCGCCCCCGCTCATCTTGTTGGCCTTGGCCCGCTGCAGCCTCGCGTCTATGCCCATGCGGGAGAGCAGCTCCTCCGCCCTGCCACGCTGCCGAGACCCGGGAACCGCCTGCAGGTCCATGGGCAGCATGACGTTCTCCAGCGCCGTCAGGGCCGAGATGAGGTTGAAGAACTGGAAGACGAAGCCCACCCTTTCCCTGCGATAGCGGATGAGGTCCGCCGCGGGGGACGCTATGTCCTCGCCGAAGGCCCATATCTCGCCCCCGTCGGGGCTCTCCAGGGAACCGATGAGGTAGAGCAGGGTGGTCTTGCCGGAACCGGAAGGCCCCACGATCACCGTCACCTCGCCCTTCCGCGCCTCGAAGCTCACCCCGTCCACGGCGACGACGTCCCCCGCCTTGGCCCGGTAGACTTTGCTCAATTCCTTTATCCGCAGCGCCTCCTGCACGGGCAAGTCACCCCCTATTCGATGCTGAGGACCCGCGCCGGTCTCAGCCTCGTTATCCAGATCACCGGCACCGCCATCCCCAGCAGGCTTATGCCGACCAGGATGAGAATGCCGTAGACTAGCAGGTCCCCCTGGTAGATCACGTTCAGGTTGACGGTCTCCTCCTTTTTCATGACGGGAGTGTAGAGGCCGCCCTCCTTGTACAGCTTGCGGTCGGACAGGTAATCTCCCGTGTAGGCCTTTTTCTCCACCACCTCGACGTTCTTCTCCGTGCTTTCGGAGAGCAGCCAGTTGCCGAGGCCCTCGCTTATGAGGACCGCCGCCCCGGTGGCGAGGACCACCGACACCAGGCAGATGCAGATGACCTCCACCGCGTACTGCCCTACCACCTGGCGGTCCGTGGCCCCTATGGCCTTGAGCACCCCCAGCTCCCTGGTCCTGCCCCAGATGATGATGGCCATGGCCAGGATGATGATGAGGGCGCAGGCTCCCAGGGCGCCGGCCAGGCCTATGGTCGAGGTCTTGCCCACCTTCTGCAGCGGCTCGCTTATCTTCCGGTAATCCGCATCGTCGGTCACGAACTCGTACCTGTTCCCCTGCGCGATCTCGCGCCCGAAGGCCTCCTGCAGGGCCTCCGTGCTCTCCACGCTGTCGAAGTAGTAGGAACCCAGTTCCACGTAACCCGGCATGCCGCTCAGCTCCTGGACGATGGGGAGCGGGGCGAAGAGCTTGTTACCAGCCGGGTTGTAGTCCAGGATGCTCTCCCTGCGGCGCTCCGCCTGCTGCGTCTCGTATATGCCGATTATCTCGAGCTCCATGGTATTCTCGCCCCTGCCGCCGCCTACGACCACCGCCTCTATCCTGTCGCCCACGGAGAGCTCGTTCTCCTCGGCCATGTTCTTCTCCACCAGCACCACCGGGTTCTTTTCCAGATAATCAACGTAGGTGTAGAAGGAGCCCTCGATCAGCTCCTTGTTCCCGTTGAGGAAATCGGAGGCGGAAGCGCCGTTGGTGTTGCCCTCGAACACGAAGAGGTTGCCCAGGGTCTGCCGGTTCAAGCCCTCTATTCCCCGCCTCGCCAGCTCCTGGTCCGTAGCGTACTGCGCCAGGGGTGCCAGCTCCGAGTTCACCACGCCCCGCACGATGATCCCGGCGTTGATGACCTTGTCGTACGTGAGAATGTGATCCTGCCGGGAAAAGGCGTCCGCCAGCTCCTCGGGCAGGTGGAACCTGGCCCTGTACTCTATCTCCTCCTCCTCGTTCCTGCTGCGGGCCTCGCGGTTCCTCTGCGCCGCCCCCTTGTTCAGCTCCTCCTCGAACACCTCGAGTATGTAATCCGAACTGACCCGGAGCTCGCCGTAGTTGCCGACGCTCCTCTTGATGCTCGCGACCTGGTCGTCCGCCGCCAGCTTCACCACCAGCATGGAGAGGGAAAAGGCGAGGCAGACGAAGAGCAACAGCACCACTGTCAGGTTGCTGAGGGGGTGGCGCCGGAAGCTCTTGAAGCCCCTCCTTATCGCGCGCATGGAGTCTTCCCTTCCTCGCCATCTAAACCGCGAAACCCGCCAGGCTTATCTCGACCTCTTCGCCGCTGTCGCTGCCCCTCAGCTTGTGGATGAGGAGGCGGGTGTCGCCTGCGCCCGGTTTGAAGCCCTCGTTCCTCGCCGTGCTCAGCGGGTTCAGGTCGAAAAAGAGGAAGACGCCCTCCAGCTTTTCCCCCACCTTCAGCTTGTAGAGCACCGGGCTAAGGTCCGCGTAGTCGAGGAGGACCGCCGAGATCACGTGTTCGTCCACGTACCTGCCGAAGGTGCCCGCCTCGCCGTAGTATGACCGGTAGTCCTCAGCCTCCAGGGCGGGGCTCTCCAGGCGAAACGAGTACTGGGAGAGGTCCACCAGCTCATCGCCTATGTTCTCCAGGGTCAGCTCCACCTCGAGGTAGTCCCCCGCGACTTCCCTCTGGTTGGGAGCGATCACCTTCTTGTTGGAATCGTTCCTGGTGACGTCCACCACCGTGATGCGCGCTCCGGCGAGTACATCCGAGGGACTCGGCTTGGAGGCATCGGTCTCTGCGGATTCCCCGCCCTCGTCTACCTCCCCGCCCGAAGCGGGTTCGCCCAGGCCTGAATCCAGGTCGCCGAGGTCCAGACCCTTCAGCTCCTCCTCCATCATCCCCGGCGGCAGGACCACGCCATCTTCCTGCTCCTCCTGCACGGTCACGCCGCCGCCCCCACATGAGGCGAGGACCGCAGGCGAAAGGAGGAGCAACGCCAGGAGTGCCGGCAACAAGGCGCCCGCGACCGCCCGTCCCTGTTTGCTATATTTTTCCATGAAATCTATCCCCCTCCCTTACGCCTTCGCCATGCCCGAGGAGGCGCCGCGTACGCATTACCGGCGCGTCCCCCCCGCCGCTTCCGCCGGCCATTCCCCCTCCGGGCGGCGCTCTCAGAAATCCCTTTCCACCCTGTACTCTTTCGCCCTTCCCGTGATCTCGCCTATCTCCTCCTTCATGATGCCGATCCGCGCTCGGCCCTCCTCGAACTCGTCGCCCGTCAGGTACGATCTTATCTTCTTCTCGTCCAGGGTGGACAGCACGTCGAGGACCTTGCCGAACCACTCCTCGATGAAATCCATCAGCTCGTCCGTCTTGCGGGCGACGTCGATCATCATGCCCGCGTATTCCTTCTCCTCCTCGGCGCCGCCCAGCGAAAGCACTTCCTGGTATGCGAGCTCCATGTCGTAGGCGAACGACTTCACGTTCTGCAACGCGGTGTTGTAGCGCTCTATGGGGCCACCCGCACTTGCGACGGCCTCGGGGCTCGGACCCTGCAGGGTAGCGAAAAAGTCCTCCAGCGCCTCGCTCAGATTATCCGCCTCGGCCGACATCTTGTACGCGTAACTGTCGCCCCTGTTGAGATGCCTGAGGGCCTTGTCCTCGTCGCTCAGCCCGCAACCCGACAGGGAAACCGCCAGCGAAAGCGCGACCACGCCGGCCAGCAAGAGTGCCGGTACCTTTTTCAATTCGCACACCTCCCGGATGACGACAATACCCTCCGAAGAACCGCACGTATCTCTCTCGGTAATCATCGGGCTTGACGCACGCCGGGCTTAATAGCGGCGCTGAAAAAGCCACGTGCCCGCCTCGATCGCGGGATACCTCTTCCCTCGACCATCCCTTGGAGCCGGCCGGGCTCTACGGCGGCGCTGAAAAAGCACCGATCGGATGGGCGATGGCAGGGGGGGCATCGCAAGCAACCTGTTCACGGCGCCTGAAGGCGCCTTGTTCCCCGCATGGCGGCACCTCGGCCAGCCCACCCGGCAGCCCGCCGCGAAACGGCGCCGCGAGATTCAGGGCGGGGTGGGGTCGAGATAACAGCGGGCGGTGGCCGCGACCTCGCATCCGCCCGGTTTCAGGATGAGATGGTCGACCCTGCGGACAGCCCGCACCGTCACCCAGAGATACCTATCGTCGCCGCCGCAGTCGCACGCGGCCACGCGACATCCGTTGCGCGCGGCGTAATCCTCGGCCGCCCGCCGCGGGCTGGCGCCCACCCCGAAGAGCGGGGTGAGCTCGAGCCCGGCAGCCTTCGCGGCGGCGTCGGCGGCCGTCTGGGCCTGGGAGCGGGCGGCGTAGAGCACGGTGATGTCGTGCAGCACCGACCCCACCAGGAGCATCACCGCTATCAGCGCCGCCGCCACCAGGGTGGACGCCGCCCTCTCATCGCGTATCAAGCCGCCGGGCGACGCGGTGATCATACTCCCTCGCGGTCGTTCTCGATGCGCATTTCCGCCCGGCCCCGCACGGTGACCTCGGGGAAGAAGCGCTGCAGGGCGGGGATATAGAGGGGCACGTCATACTCCACCTCCACCCTTACCCATTCGCCCCGGCGCCGCGGGCCGCTCTCCACCGCCACCCGCAACCTCTCCTGCTCCAGGCCGGATGCGGCCCGCGCCGCCGCCCCCTCGATGAGGGCTACGTTCGCGGTTTCCACCCCCTTGCGCGCGCCTTCCCTGGCGGCCGCGGTCACCGCGATCTGCGCGCGCATGACCATCACCGCCTGCGCGAAGAGGAGGAAGACCAGCAGCAGAAAGGGCAGCACCATGGCGAATTCCGCTGTGGCCTGCGCTCTTTCCCCCTCCTTGAGGGCGCGGCGGGCTCTTCTCCGACCATGCACGGACACAGCGGACAATGTGATCCTTTCCATCTAAGTGCCCCCGTATTCGTGGTAAGCCGTGTTCCCGGCAATCGTGCTCTGCGGGCGGCAGGGTATACCCGCTGGGGGCCGCTGGTGTTTGAAGCGGGGGTCCTCTGGAAACCGGAGAGCGGCGGTTATTCCACCGTCTTGAAGCTCTCCTCCCGCTTCTCCCCCTTGATGCCCAGCTTTTTCAGGATCTCGGGCGGTATCTCCGGGGTGATGTAGCCAACGATGTCGTTGTAGTGCTGGATGAGGAAGCGGTCTCCCCGCCGCAGCCCTATGACCATGTCCGCGGCCTTGGACCTCAATTCCGTGGTGCTGATTATCTTGACCGCCATGCCTCCTCCTTCTAATATCGCAAAGTTATATATGTTATATTAAATGATCATTTAGCGGGAGTCAAGTCCCCGAAATCCCCTCAGCACTTTACCACAGAACCGGGCTTTTATGATTCCCCGGCCTGCGCGGCGACGGATTGGGGGCGCGCATGTCTTAGTACCCCCCTCCATGTTTCTCGAGGACATGTCCGGGCCCTGACCACGAAACCGTATATGAAGGTTGCCGTACCAGAAAAGCGCGGATTTGCACACCCTTGCCCGGGGAACTACAGGGTCGGTCGCAGCGAGGTCGCCTCTCCCAGGTTTCTCTTGCGCCAGGAGCCTCGTGGCGCCGAGCGAGACCGTTACCCTGAGGCCCCGGGCCGGAAGCAGAGGGGATTCGCACCCCCACTTGCCCGGCGAGCGAGGTGCTCCGGGGGATGGGTTTTGCGCGCGAGCGGACGGCCGGCCATGGACCCTCTCCGCGGTAAGCCGGCCGCGCGGCTCCGGGAGCGAGGGAGCGGCATGAACCCATCCCCTAAGGTAAGAATGGACCGGCTATGAAACGGGGTGCTCAGGGCGCGCTCGGCGCAAGCGACCGAGCCCGCCAGGGTGTTATGCGGAGGCAAGCCACGTTGGAGAGGAGGGAAAGGTTCCCCGCCTCGTCCCGCGCCTGCAGCATGAAGTAATAGGCCCTTTCCTCCCAGTCGCCCGCGATGACCATCCCCTCGATGGTCATCTCCTCTTTCGTCCCCGCCACCGCGGGCATCGGCTTTCCGGCGAGCAGCGCCACGCCTTCGTTCCAGTTGTTACCATCGAAGGGAAGGCCCAGGTAACGAACCTCGTAGCACATGGCCGTCCCCCCGTTGCCGTCATCCCCCGGCGCCGTCCAAGAGAGCCTCACCAGGACGCTTCCCCCCTCACCGGGCAAAGGCTCCACCGCCAGGTCCGTCACCCTTGCCGGCGCTTGAGCGTCCGTTTCCAGGCAGCCCGTGTTCCAGGCATCGTGCCCGTACGCCGGCCAATCCGCGGGAGCGGCGGCCCCCGCGGCTGTCCTCCAGGCGAAAAGCCATCCCTCCCGGGTGCCCGCCACCACCTCGCGCCCGCCGTCGCCGTCCAGGTCACCCACCGCCGGCGAGGACACGACATGCCCCCCGGTGAACTTCGGCCAGCCCGCCGCCTCGCCCCCTGCCACCTCCGCGGCGTGCAGGCAGCGGAGGCTGCCGCCGGCCAGTATCTCCTGCGCCCCGTCACCGTCGATGTCGGCGACCACGGGCGAGAGGCCGCATATCCCGTCCGCCAACGGCAGCGGTGAGGAGGCGAGCATCTCGCCGTCCACCGCCCCCCACACCGCGAGCAGTCCGGCGGATCCGGCCTGGTCGGCGGAGAGGTGTGGATCGATGGCCCCTCCCAGCCCCATGACCGCCGATAGGTAGCAAAACTTCTCTCCATTCAGGCGCGCGAAACACCCGCCGCCCGTCGCGCACATGACCGTGGTACCCCGTGACCGCTCCGCCGCGCCCGCAGAGCTGCAAGCCAGGCTGAGGGGAAGCCCCTGCGCGTCGTACCCGTGGAAAGACGCCCCGTCACGCGTGAGGAGGAAGGCCGGTCCCGCCACGGCGGATACCGCGATCTCCATCCTGCCGTCGCCGTCCACGTCGGCGACAGACAGCGAACCCGTTTCCCCGGCCGCGCCCCCTTCCGCCGCCGGCTCCGTCACCGCCGGCCGCGCCGGCCATCCCGCGATATAGGCGTTGCCCGGCACCTCCGCCTGCGGCGGCGCTCCCGGCTCCAGCCCGTGCGCGGTTCCCTCTCCGTGCAGGGCGTAGATCCTCCCGCTGCCGGGATGCAAAATGTTCCCATCCCTGCCCTGCAGCAGCGGCGCGATGAGGGGCAGGGTCGAGCAAAGGGCGAAGGTGCTCGGCGATACGCCGCCGCCCGCGCCAGCGTAAAACTCCCCCGACCCGCAGAGCACCTCCAGGTCCCCGTCGCCGTCCAGGTCCGCGACCGCGGGCGCGGTGAGGATACCCGTTCCCATGGTAATATTTTCCTGGTCATTCACCCGGCAGGCATGGGTGAGGGGGTCTATTCCCGCCGTCGCTTGGGGATCCGCCAGCTTCACCGGCCACCCGCGCAGGACCGTGCCGTCCGCGTGCCAGGCATAGACATGCCGGTCCAGGCAGGTG
>CAKZMC010000143.1 GCA_937128055.1 uncultured Actinomycetes bacterium
CGCCAGTCTGCCCGCTTCCACCAGGCGGGAGAAGAAGACCTTGTTGGTGTCGTCGGTGGCGATGCCCGTGGGCACCACCACCCCCACCCTGCCGGATGCGTTCATCAATTCGCTGAAGAGCTCGGAGAAGACGGAATATGTGTTTATATCCCCCCGGGCGGTCAGGGGAAAGCGGCCCGATTGCCGCAGGAACTTGCTCTGAGCCTCGGCATAGTGCAGGGCTTGCCGGTATTCCTCCCATAGGGCAGGGTCGGTCTCCGGAAGCTGCTTGATGAGGCGACCGCGGGCCGCCTTGTTGGGGGCGTTGGCGATCTCCATGTCCCGGGTAGCGAAGAACTCCTGCTCCTGCAGCTTGATGCGTTCCCACGGCGGATTGCATAGCACCACGTCGAAGCCCCCCGCCTCGAAGACCTCGGGGAACTCCAGGGGCCAGTGGAAGAAGCGGAAGCGCTGCGCCATCTCCCAGGCGTGCCCGACGTAGCGCCAGTCGATGTTCCCGGTCTTGAGGTAGGTGCGCAGGATCTCCGTGGTGGGGACGGTCCTCTCCCGGTAGCTCTCCCTGTCCAGGTTCGCGAAGAAGGCGGCCGTCCAGAGGTGGCAGGCCGTGTTGTCGCGCCACCAGCGGCCCCCCTCGCGCCGCAGCCTCTCGTAAGCCTCCTGTTTCTTGCCCACCTGCTCCGGCGTGTCGTCGGGGATCTCCGAGAGCTCGCGGTAGGCATCTGAGAGCTCAGGAAAGCCGCCCGCCGCCTCTAACTCCATGGACAGCCACCCCGCCCTCTCGGTCCGCTCCGCCTTGTTGTCCTTCTTAATCGACCTGGCGAGGGCCTTGTCGTCTCCCGCCACGGGTTTGAAGGCATCGTCGGGTATTCCCTCCTCGAGTACCTTGAGGTCAAACACCCCCACCAGGGAGTCGCCGCAGCGGATGCGGTGGTCGAGGAAGGAGAGGGGCCTGCCTTCCGAGTGCCCCTCTATCCACAGGGCCACCTTGCAGAGGTCCACCGCCAAAGGGTTTTTGTCCACCCCGTAGATGCAGTGGCCGATGACGTCGCGGATGGCCGGCCGCACCTGCTCGGGCGCGGGCTCGTCGTCGCCGGTGCGCACGCGGGCGAGTTCCTTGCCCAGGCGGCGGGCGGCGGCCAGCAGGAAATGCCCGCTCCCGCAGGCCGGGTCGCACACCTTAATGGAGAGGATCGCCTGCTCTTTGCCCGCATCCTTTTTCGCCTTCTCCAGGCGCGCGGAGAGCACCGGCTCGAGCGCGCTCTTGATGAGCTCGCTCACGAGTTCGGGCGGGGTGTAGTAGGAGCCGGTGGTCTTGCGCTCCGTCCCGTAGACCAGGCGGAAGGATGGCCTACCATCTTTTTCCACGAAGGCGGGATGGTATTCGAGCAGGCTCTCGTAAACGCTACCCAGCTCCTCCACGTCCAGGGCGGAGTAATTGACGCGCCGGCGGGGGGAACGCGGGTCCTCGGCGTAGGTGGAGAGCTCCCTCAGGGCCGAGAGGAACTCCCGGTTGTAGAGGGAGCAGCGGTCCAGACCGGTCTCCGCGAAGAGTTCCCCGTTAAGGGGCGGGACCGCGAGGAGCGCGCCCAGCTCCTCCCTGCGGAAGAGCTCGAAGGTGGCCTGGAGGGATATCCACAGGTCCTGATGTTCCTCGTCGGGCAGGCGCAGGTCAGCCAGGCGGCGCAGGCGCTCCAGGCTGTAGTGCTCCAGGTACACGGACGAAGGCGAGATAAGCCCCCTCTCCTCCGCCACCATGAGGAACAGCAGGCGGTAGACCAGGCGCAGGAGGTCGCGGTAGAAGGCCTCGGGCCTTATCTCTCCCGCGGATACCCTTTCCCGCAGCTCGGTGTTGCCGGGGTGGTTGAGCAGGCCATCTCCGAAGATCACCAGGGCTTTCTCCACGCCGTCGCGCAACCTCTCGCGCACCCTGCCTCCCTGCTCCACGCTGGTGGTGTAGTACTGCTCGAGGAGGCAGCCGGAGGCGTCCTCTGAGCTCCGGGGCAGGCGGGTGCGGTGAGCGAGGCGCCAGAGTAGGGCGAAGTCGGAGAGCCTCGACCCCTCGAGCATGGATTCGAGGTCAAACTCGATATAGGCCTGGCGGGAAAGGAGCTGGGAATCGCGCAGCAGCCGCAGGATGCGCCCGTTGGTGACCAGGCCCCAGAGGTGCTCGGTGCGGTTGAGGTATTCCTGCAGGAGCACATGGGGGGCGAGGCGGGGCCGGCCGGAGGGCGGGAGCTTGCCCAGCTCCTGGCGCCATCCCACCACGTGCACCGGGGGAGCGTCCTCGCCCGGGTCGGCGCCGTGGCTGATGGCGAAGGTGAGGCCGTCCACCAGGTGCGCCCGGGGGCGGTAGGAGAGCTCGTAGCCGAGCAAGCTCATGAGGGGGATGACCCAACCGTCGCGGGTCACGCTGGTGCCGGGGTCCTGCGGGGGAAGCTGCTCCAGGCGGGAGCGGAAGGCCTCCCAGTAGCGGCGGGCGGCAGCCCAGGCATCGGAGATCTCGTCTAAGAAATGGGCCTTAGCGGGAAGGCCGAAGTCGGCGGGCTTCTGCCCCGGGGCCTCGCCCTCTGCTATGCTCTCGATGAGGTCGAAGGAGATGAGCCCTCCCTCCACCCTCAGGCTGGGAAAGCGGCTCATCTCCTCACCCCCTTGGGGATGGGAAGGAGCGCGATCAAGCCCAGGAGATCGGGCGGGAGGTGGCGCGAAACGGCCACGCCCCGGCGGGCGACCCTCGCCGCCTCGCGCACCCTCTTGTGTGATGCCTGCAGGACGCGGGCGCGCTCCTCCAGTATCCTCTTGATCTCGCCCTTGAGGTCTTCACACCAGGCGAGGGCCCTCTCTAAGGCCTCCGTCCTGGCCTGGGGGGCGACGTTCTCCTCCGGCGCCGCCTCACGCAGAAGCGCCATGGCCTCCTCGCGCGGAAGCCAGGATACACCATCCTGCGGGGAGCCGGTGAAGGCCAGGGGAAGCACCTCCTCCGCCAGCAGGTCGCCGGCGTCCGGGGTGGTGAGGGTGTAGCGGCAGCGCAGGAGGAGGAGGGTGGTGCGCTTCCCGACCCTGCTCGTGCGCATGACCCCGCAGCGAGAGGCCACGGCGCCGGGCTTTCCGGCCAGGGCCTCCTCCATGAGGTGCCGCGCCAGGGCGGAGACGAAGGGGTGGTTGCGGCCCACGTATAGCGAGCCCTCGGGGGCGGGAGCCTCGAAGGAGAGGCGGCACACGTCCTTCCTGGGAAGCGCCTCCCGCACCCGCTCGGGGAAACGGTCGAGGGAGGAGAGCTCGTAGGTGTCGTCATTTCTGCGCCTGCATCCCACCTCCATGCGTTTGCAGGCCTCGAGCACGAAGTCCCGCACCGCTCCGGGGTCGCCCAGCACGGAGTCGGACTCCTCCAGCTCGCGCTCCACCTCATCGGGCTTTATAACCCGCTGTGCGAAGCGGGTGCGGCTCTCCTTCTCGCGCTCGGCCGCGCGGTCCCAGAGTCGCCCGAGCTCCCGGGCCTCGGGGGCGTCGAAGAGCTGCATCTGCGAGGCGTCCTTTCCCCGGAAGAAGAGGGACTGGAGGACCGCCTCCATCACCGTCTCGCTGTCCACGGGCACGGGCACCGATATGCCCAGCGATTTATGTATATACCTGGCCTTGCGCAGGAGCACCTCGAGCACCGCCCCGTCCACCGGGTTGTCCCGGCCGTAGAGGAGGATGGCCTTGACCACCGGGGCCGTCTGGCCGAAGCGATCCACCCGGCCCTCCCGCTGCTCCAGGCGGTTGGGGTTCCAGGGGAGGTCGTAGTGGATGACCGCGTTGTAGTGGTCCTGCAGGTTGATGCCCTCGCTGAGGCAGTCCGTGGCCACGAGAACCCTCGGAGAATGGTTGGCAAGTTCTTCCACCTTGAGCTTTCGCTCGTCCTCGGAGAGGGCCCCGGTGACGGAGACCACGCGCAGCTCGGGGTAGCGGCGGGCGAGGCGGCGGGAGAGCTCCTCCGCCACGTAGTCGGAGGTGGCGATGTAGCGGCACCAGACGATGGGGAAAAACCCCTCTTCGAGGAGCCCCTCCACCAGTTCAGCGCATCTCTCTATCTTTCGGTCGTCCCCGTCCATCAAGGCCACGGCCTGCCTGGCGAAGGCGCGCAGCCTCCTGACCTCGGGGTCGGAGAGCTCCTCCGCTCCCTCCTCGATGATCTGCGAGGGCTGGAGGTCGGTCGCCTCCCGGTCCTCGGTCTCGTAAACAGAGGGGAGGAAGTCGTCATCTATGGCGCCTTCCTCTTCTTCCTCACCCAGGCGTTTTAAGCGTTTGCCGATGGCCACCGCGGCGGCGGCAGGGCTGGACATGACGCAGCGCAGGAGCGCCAGGGCGGTCCAGTAGCGGACACGCCTCTTCCAGCCTTTCAGGGCTTCTCCGGATGCCACCAGCTCTCGGCTGAACTCGTACACCCCCTCGAAGAGCTTGCGGTAGGGGGTAGAGAGGTCGTAGCTGGCCTCTATGGCGTCGCGCTCGGGGAAGGGGGTCTTCGCGCCCAGCCAGTCCACGACGTCGGCGCGGCGGCGCTGCAAGAAATGGCGCGCCAGGCGGTCGCGTTCCTTGTCGTGGAGGCCTTTGAGGTCGAGCCGCTCGAAGTCCGGGTCCAGGAGGCCCAGAAGGGAGAGGAAGGACTCCTCCACCCCGCTGTGGGGCGTGGCGGTGAGGAGGATGAGATGGCGGTCCCGGTCCGAGGCAAGCTCGCGCAGGAGCGCGTGGCGCTGTTGCTGGCTGACGGAGTGGCTAGAGGGGCGGGCGGCCCCGTGGGTCTCGTCCACGATGACCAGCTCGGCGCAGTTGGCGAGGAAGTTCTGGCGGTGGCGCTCGCTCTTTGCGTAGTCGATACTCACCACGGTACAGGGGAAATAGCTGAACACGCTGTGGTCGCCCGGGGGAAGGCGTCGCTCGAGGGAACTCACGGTGCCCGAGTTGACGATGACCGCGTCCAGGTGGAACTTCTCCTTGAGCTCCTTGTTCGCCCACTGGTCGCAGAGATACGGCGGGCAGAGCACGCAGATGCGCTTTATCTCCCCCCGGTCGAGCAGCTCGCGGGCGATGATCGCCGCCTCGATGGTCTTTCCCACCCCCACGTCGTCGGAGATGAGAAGGCGGATGGGGTCCAGGCGCAGGGCCATGAGCATCGGCACGAACTGGTAAGGGCGGGGCCTCACCGAGACGCGCCCCAGGGAACGGAAGGGACCGGCACCGTCCCGCAAGGTGAGGCGGGCGGCGTCGAAAAGGAGCCCCGCCGAGGTTGCGTCGCCTGCCTCTTCAGGTTTGGGGAGTGGGAAATCGGCGGAGGCGATGGTGTCGATACCATACTTCATCAGTTGCGTGGATACGCCGCAGATCTCCTCCTCGCCTCCTGCGAGAGGTCGTAACATGATCACGTCCTCAAGATCGGAGGGCATGACCACCCACTCACGCTCCCGGCAACGCACGATGGAACCTACGCCGAAAGCACCGTTGCTCATGCCTTCGCCTCCCCGAAGACGTCAGGGTATGCGGCCACCTGTTCCTCAAGGTCCCTGTCGTAGCGGATGACGATGACGCGGTATCCAAGGCCTTCCAGTTCCCGGCGCATCTTACCGTCTTTCTCCCTCTGGGCGGGCTCGTCGTGAACCGAGCCGTCGCAATAGACGCAGGTGTACTTGTCGTAGTAGAAGTCCGGGATGGTGCCGGGGTGGTCCTCCAGCGGACGCTGGGCATCGTCGGGTAGCCTCCGCCGCGTCCTGTAGAGATGGTCGAGGAACTTCCTCTCCAGCTCGGAGCGGGAGTCGGTGAGGGCGCGCAGCCACTGGTAGTGGCTCTCGTAGTCCCTCCCCTTGATGTGCGGATGGGTTTCCGAGCCGGCGAGCCGCGCCAGGAGGTCCCGCACCAGGGAACGGTCGAGCAGGGGGTAGTCGCGCTGGTTGGTGTAGGAGAGAAGGCAGTCGTAACAGGCGCTGCGGCACTTCTCATCGCGGTCCTCAAGGGTCTCGGGGTCGTAATGGCATATCGCCAGCGCCTCCCCCGCCACCCGGGCGAAGGCGTCCCTCTCCTCCACAAGGGCGCGCAGGATACCGTAGCCCCCCTCGCTCGCCTCGTAGAAAAGGATGCCGCGACGTTCGCCTTCACCGATGCGCTCCGATGCCAGCTCCGAGGCCTCTATCTGGTAGACCTGCTCGATGCCGCGGCGCAGGGCGTGCTCGAGGGTGGCAAGCGTCGCCTCGGTCCAGTCCATGTCCTCCTGGCCCGGGTAAAGGAGCATGATGTTCATGGTGTCACGCACGAATAGGCGCACCAGTTCCAAACGTCCTGTCGAAGCCCCTCCCGCGCCGTCTCCGCCCTCGCCGTCCCGCCTCACGAACTCCCCGGTGTCGAAGTTGATGAGGTAACCGTCCTCTCTGCTCGCCCGCCAGCGGTGGTTTATGCGGTAGATGGTGGCGGCCGGGGCATAGACGAGTTTGATGATGGGGTTCCCGCCGGAGTCGTTTACGCTGGCGGGTATGCGTCCTTCGCTCGCCCCGCTCACCGGAGCGAACTCGAAATGGGTTGTGATGTGGAAACCGCGGCGGACCCTCTCCTCTTCCTCACTGGTGATGCGCTCGCTGCGGCGCGTGTAGACGTTGGTGGCCTCGAGAAGTGAAGCGTAGGTGTAGCCGTCGCCCGCGAGCTTGCCCCCGCAGTGGTGGCAGATCTCCGCCGTCTCGTCCGAGTGGAGGTAGCCGCAGGCTTTGCACAGCTTCACCTGGAAGCGCCTCTGGTCCAGGTCGGTGAGGGAAGTCCTGAGGCCCGACACCCGGTACTTCGCCCCCTCGTGGTAGATGAGGTTCTCTGGGCCGAACTCAGAGATGGCGAGAAAGCGCGGCCGGTCCACATAGTCGCCCCCCTTCTTGCGAGGCAGGAAGGCGCTAAGGGGAAGGCGCGGGAAGTTGTAACCGGGCAGAAAACCTTCGCTCGCAAGGTAGCGGTAGGGGTAGAAATCAGACTCCTGATAGGAGGTGGTCTCGTTGCTCAGGAGCTTGATCTGCCGCTCAGCCTCGGCACGGCTTATCTCCGCCTTCTCTATCTCAACACGGTTGCCAGAGCGGTAGCGTAAGAGATCGCTCGCCTCCACGTACTGCCGGTCCGCCGCCCGGTAGAGCTCGCGGAAACGGTTGAAGGCCTGGTCGAACTCCTCGGGAGCGCGCCGCAGGGCTTTCTCCAGCCACTCCTCGGAATACCAGGCAGCTTTTTCTATGTCCGGGGCGCAGGAAGCGAAGATCCTCTTGGCCTCCTCCAGGCACTCCTTGAAGGCCCGCTCGGAGAGCTCGATCTTCTTACGGGCATCCTCGGTGAGGGGTATTCCCTCCTGCCGCACGTCGGCGACGTCGGTGATGGAGCAGCCCAGGGAGAGGCCGACTTTGGCCAGCCAGATGGAGTGCAGGTGGGCCCTGACCAGGTCCTCGCTGGTCAAGTCGATGCGCGGGGGCTGGACGGCCCCGGATACCACCTCCCGCTGGTGGTGGAAGAAGTACTGGTCGTGCCCGCTGCCCGCCAGGCAGTAGGTCATGACCAGGGAGGGATCACCCTTGCGCCCCGCGCGCCCGCTGCGCTGCGCGTAGTTTGCCGGTGTGGGGGGGACGTTGCGCAAGTGCACCAGCTGCAGGTCGGCGATATCTATGCCCAGCTCCATGGTGGGGGAGCAGAAAAGGCACTTGAGCTCACCGTCACGGAAGCGCCTCTCGCGCTCCTCTCGGTTCGCGTAGTCTATCTGGGCGGTGTGCTCGCGCCCTTCGGCTTCCTTGAGGAGAACGGAGGAGCGTAGGTAGAAATCCCGGAAATAGCGGTTGGCCTCCCTTTCCGCCTTCTGGTAGACGGGGTCCTCTGCGCGGCGCAGGTAGATGGGCTCTCCCGCGGGTTTGCCGTCTCCCTTCCTCCACATGATGGAAGAAGATTCCAGCCGCACGAAGGAGACACCCTTCTCGTCCTCGCGCCTGAGAAGGCCATGGGCGCAGAGGATATCCACCAAGCGGAGCATATTGTCGGCGTATTCCATGTCGAAGGCGGGCAGCACGCGCCTGAGATAGCGCCTGACGAGGCTACGCTCGGAGAGGCTGAAGCTGTTTGGAAGGCTTTCCTCCTGGCCGGGAAGGATGAAGCGGGATGCGGGGCGCAACCGCTCGTTCTCCTCGAAGCCCCAACGCTCGTCGATGCTTTCCGTCACGCGCCTCTTGAGCTGCGCCTGGTTGGTCTCCTGCAGGCAGTTGGCGTGCACGGCGAGATTGCGGCGGAAATGGTCGAGGAGGTCTGCAAGCACCTCACGGCGCTTCTCCGGTGATGCTTGGGCGAAAGGCTCGAGTTCGCGCCAGGCTCCGTCGTCAGAACAGAGCTCCTCGAGTCCCAGGAAGCCGATTTTAAGCAGCCCGCACTGCTCGAGGTTAGGCTGCACAACCCTCCAGCCACGGCGCAGGTCCTCGTAGATACGGTATTCGATAAGGTCTGTGAAGTCCCTGAGCACTTCCTTGCCAGGGGGGGTGTCGGGCTTCAAGTCCTTGTTGGCGGCAATGTCGCGGAAGGGGATGTTTAGCTTTTCTACCACCTTGCGCGCGATCTTATCGTAGCGCAGCTCCCCAGCTTCCTCGACCGCGGTGTGGATGGCGGCGCGCAAGCGGGAGACCTGCACGAAATCGTTGAAGTGTCCCGCCTGCAGGCTGGCGTCCTGGCGGTTGTCGGTGAAGGAGAGTAGCTTGCGCGCGGAAGCTTCGATGTCGCCTAATGGGGCGTTCTCCAGGGCGGAAATGGCAATCACGGTGGTGGCGGTTGAGCGGCCCTCGCTGGATAAGCCGGTGAGCTTGCCGAACTCGCTCCCCTTGCCGTAAAAGACCCCGCAGTTTAGGCAGAGCCGGAAAGGACGCGGCTGGAACCATGCTTTCACGGCACCCTCGGCGGGGGCCTCGGAATAGGTACCTTCAGCACTGACCCAGACCGGCTTCGGGACCCAGTCTTTGTAGGCGCTCTTTACCCTTCCGTTCCTGGTCAGCCATTCCGGGGGTAGGTTCTCGGGGCCCCATTCAACCTCGCGGTCCTCGGGAGCGAGGAGTAGGTAGCCGCTGCCTCGCGCGTCCTCGTCCCAGTCGAGTTCGTCGCTTACCGGCTCGAAGCGCTTCCCTTCCGCATCATGGTATAGCTCGTAGTACTCGACCCCGCAGATGCGGCAGAACTTCAAGGGAAAAAGGGGGATGAGGCCGCCGTCGCGGCTTTTTAAGGCATGGCCTCCGAGGTCGAGCTGGCGCTCCGGGCGGGGCTCGAGGGAGGCGAAGACGCGGTTTCCCTGGGCGATGAACTGGTGGAGCTTGAAGGAGAGCAGCGGCTCGCCCTTATCATTTCTCAACGCTGCACCGCGGAGGAAGACGCGGTTCAGCGCTTCTTTGCAGGCGGTATCTTCCAGGCCTGTTTCCTGTGAAAGCCGCTGCGCGCCCTCCTCCAGGCTAATGGGGGCGCTGCGGCGCAGCTTTCCCTCGCTTTCCTCCTCCAGGCCGAAGTTGGCCTCGGCCCAGGCGACCAAGGGATTGGCGAGAAAGTCCTGCGGCGTTTCAGGCAGGGGGACCTCCACTGCTGCGCGTAGCTCCTCGGGGCTAAAATCACGCTGCCGTGAGGCTATCCTTTCCAGGGTTTCCTCTATCACTTGCTCTGCCCCGAAGGCTGACCCGAAGATCTGCCTCGCGAAGTTCGCTACCGCCTGGCGTCTTTCCCCGGTGGTGGCGGACCTGGATGCGATCATGGTGGCGCTGGTACCCATGCAGATGAGGCCGGGGTTGCCGCTCCTCTCCTTGAGGCGGCGGATGAGCAGAGCGACGTCCGCCCCCTGGCGCCCGCGGTAGGTGTGGAGCTCGTCGATGACCAGGTACTTGATGCCGGTGGTGGTACGGTCCACGAATATGTGCTCCTCGGGGCGCACCATCATGAGCTCGAGCATCACGTAGTTGGTGAGGAGGATATGGGGAGGCTCCCTCTGGATGTCGGGACGGTCGGCGTGCTCCTGCCCGGTGTATTTGTTGAAGCGGATGGGGAAATCGCGGCCGGTCCTTTTCCTGTAGGCGTCGGCCATCTCCTCGAGGGCCGTGTGCTGGGAGTTCACCAGGGCGTTCATGGGATAGACGATGATAGCCCAGACTTTGCGTGCGTCGGTGTCGCCCTTGAGCACCGCGTCGATGATGGGGACGAAGTAGGTAAGGCTCTTCCCGGATCCGGTGCCGCTGGTGATCACGAACTCCTTTCCGGCGAGGGCCGTCTCGATGGCTTCCTGCTGGTGCCGGAAGAGCGTGATGGGTTTCCCCTCTCCGTCGCGGAAGATATCTGCGCAATCGGGATGGAGTTTTCCTTCCCCGACCATCTGCTCTATAGTCGACGCCTTCTCGTAGGCAGGGTTGAGTTGAATCAGGGCGGGTGGCCAGAGGGCCCCCTTGTCTATGAGCTCCCTGGATACGAAGTCGCGGATACGCTCGTCCTGGATGAGGAGGAAGCTGCTGATGTAGTCCTTGTATTCACCGATGACGGCATCCCGCAGGCCGAAGATGCTCATTCCGGCACCCCCCATTGTCGTTGAATTAGCAATGCTACCCAAATAGCTATATTGGTTGTATTCAGGTTAATTATAGCAAGTGGGAGGGATAATTCATGGGGCCCAATAACTTCTACACCAATAGTTGGCTACCGAGGGTACGAGGGCACTGCCGAGAAATTCATTGGTCTTTCAATTTCGTTCAAATTCTAACATTTGACTATACATATTATCATTGACGGCATCGCATACAGCCCTTCGTTAACTATCGTCGTGTCAGCAACTTGAAATCATGTTCCGTTACACGCGTGGTTCCCCTGAACCAGACACCCCAACTTTTCTCTAATTTTTCCTTATCGACATTTCTGGCTACGTCCATTTTAGGGAGGACGTCTTTTGCTATCACGGGATTTTCGGGATAATAATGCACATCATAGAGCTCAAAAACCCAGGGGTAGTCCTTAGGCAGGTCAATTCCCGGGCACCTCGGCTTATATTCGGGGGCTGTCTTTACTCTAGCGTGTGCAATACCCCCATCTTTTGAGCATAGAAGCAAATATAGTCTCCAGGTCTAATATTCTTTCGATGTGCTACACCCTCAGAAAACGCCCAAATGTTTTCATCAACAACTAGCCTTCTTACAACTTCTCTTGTAGGCTTTCCTTTTGAACCCTTAACTGATGTCCGAAAGTACCATGTTTCATCATCAGCGCGCTTTGCCTTCTCAGGTTTTCTTGCAGCTTTCTTACCAGGCGATTCAACAGTCTCTCCGAAGACCTTTTCCTTTATCTCAATAAATATTTCATGTTTGACTCTCCCTAGCTGTCTTTCTTTGGCTTCTAGCTCCTCCTGCAATTTTCTGTTCTTTTCTAAAATATCCGGAGAGAAGCCCTTGATATAATCCCGTAGCTGCTGGTCGTCTTCAAACCATTCTGCATGATGTCTTATATGCCTGAACTTTCTATGAAGCTTCTTTTCCGCGGACCTATCACCTTGTATTAGAAGGACAAGCTCCAATTCTTCTGAGCCAGAACTCAATTGATCCCATCGCCTGTCTATCTTATCTGTGAATCCAATCTTAATTCGCCCTGTGTCTTTGCCCCGTTAGAAATATATCATCTTTCCTCCTTACATTTGCCAGCACCCTTTCATACAAATAAGCCACGTTTCACAATTATTCATCACTGTCGATATAGAATTTCCATTCTGTATATTAGTCATACAACGCTAACCCCTCTTTTTGCATTGAACCTTTATCTGTTGTTCATTGTCAAGGACTGGATAAGGAAATAACTGTAAAAAGTTAGATTCCCATGCCGCTCTTTTCTGATAGAGAGAAAGATAACGATGGAAAAGGCCGGTTAAATGTTGCATGCGAGGTGACAGGCACGCACAAACGCTTCTCGGTGGTGAAGGTCACGGACGAGAACGGAAAGGATGCTTGTCGGAAAGCCAGCTTTTCATGGAGATGAAGACTTGGTTGATAAATAGGTCATCGGAAGCTTACCGTTGTCGGCGGAGAGTAGGCGGTTCAGCCTCCTCTGCCGCTCCCATTCGCCTCACCCGCCCCTCAGACTTAGATACACTTTGGGTAGTTCGCGGGGGAGATCCTCCACGCTCCTCACCACCAGGTAGCCGTGGGGCGGGAACATGCGGCGCAGGTAGTCGTGGCCGGCGGAGTCCACGGTGACGCAGAAGGGGACGATGTGGCCCGCCTCGGCCTCGCGCAGCGCCTGCGCGGTGTCCCGCAACCCGTACTCGCGGTCGGCGCGGTCCTCCCCGTAGTCGTGGTCCTGGGGGTAGCCGTCGGAGAGCAGGAGCAGCAGCTTCAAGGACGAGGCCTCCGCGTCCAGCAGGCGGTGGGCGTGGCGCACGGCGGCGCCCATGCGCGTGCTCTTCATGGGCTTAAGGCTTCCCAGCCGCTTCCAGGCGCCCTCGTCCAGGGGCTCGTCGAAGGACTTGAGGCGCAGGAACTCCACCCGGTCCTTGCCGTAGCCGGAGAAGCCGGAAATGGCGTAGCGGTCTCCCAACTGCTCCAGGGCGCTGGCCATGATGGCCACGCTGGCCAGGAGCACCTGCAGCACCGACTCGCCGATGTGCGCCCCCTCGCTGACCAGGGAGGAGGTGGAGGCGGAGAGGTCCACCAGGAAGAGGGCGCTCACCTCGCGGGTGACGCGCCGCTTCTCCATGTAGAGCTTCTCGGAGGGGGGCAGGCCGCAGCGCAGGGCCACCGCCCTCTCCACCGCCTCCTGGATGTCGATCTCCTCCCCCCATTCCAGTTTTTTCCTCCAGGTGCGCTCCTGGTAGCGGAGCATGCGGAACTGGCGCGTCACCTCCTGGACCACCTCATCCCACCTCTCCAGCAGGCGGCGGGCGGCGCCCTTGTCGCCCTCCCGCGCCCGCAACTGGTAGAGGGTGGTCCAGGCGGGGCGGTAGCCCGCTGAGAGGTAATCCCACTCTGGGTAGCGCACGCACCTCTCCACGCCTTCATCGTTGGCTTCCGCGAAGGCCTCGCGCTTCACGGCCTTGCTCCCGGCGTGCGCGTCGCGCCCCTCCTCCGCCGGCAGCCTTTCGCCCAGCACCTCCTCGCGCAGGAACTCGCCCGCTCCCATGGGGAGGGGCATGGCGCGGAAGTCCAGGCGGAGGAGCTCCTCGAGCCCGGGAGGGGTCCCCTCGCCGCCCTCCTCCCTGCCGCCCTCGTAGCGCCGGGCCGCGCGCTCTCCGGGTCCGCGGAGGAGGTCGTCGGAGAGGAAGGGCGCCTCCAGCCCCAGCGATATGCCTTCCCCCGGCGCCGTCTGCGCCCACGCGAGGAGGACGCGGTAGGCGGCCAGGGTGGCGGCCAGGGAATCCCTCAGGGAGGCCCCGGGCTCCACGGCGCCGCGGGATGCCTCCAGCAGCTCGCGGGGATAGCCGCCGCCCGCCGCTCCCGCCAGGTCGGGGAGGAGGTCGAAGAAGAGGTTCCAGAGCATGCAGCGGTGGTCGATGGGCTCCAGGGTGTTGCGCAGGCGCGGCAGGAACCAGGCTAAGTCCGCCCCGAGGCCGCGGTAACGGCGGGAGAGGAAAGAGAGCACGCGGGCCGCCTCCAGGTTGAGGAAGATGTCGGCGGCCAGCACCGGCATGGAAAACCTTCCCAGGAAATGGCGGAGGAAGGCCATGGGGTCGCTGCTCTCCCGCCACGAGAACCTGCCGCGGGGCGGGGCCGTTTCCGCGAGGGCGGGGCGCAGGAAGGTGCCGGCCTCCCACTGGCCCGCCTGCGCGGCGGCGTAGAGGCGGAAGACGGCCCAGTTCTCGGCGCGCGCATCGAAGGCGCGCACCAGCGCCGGCAGATAGACCTCCCGCCCGTCGCTGAAGGGGAAGGGCCTCCAGGGGTTGGCCAGAAGCGGCGGTGCGTCGTGGAGGGGCTTGGCCTGGAGGTACCTCGCGCAGATGCCCTTGCCGAAGAGGGAGAGCGAGGCGCGCGCCGCCTCGAAGGTCACGCCCGCCCCCGTCTCGCCCCCCGCGCGGAGGGGGCCCGCTTCCTCGCGGGGCGCGGGCGCGGGGCCGGTGGCGGCGGTGACGCCGGTTACGCCGTTATAGGCGCCGCTCTCGCCCGGGAAGGCGCCGCTCTCGCCGGCGACGGCGCCGTGCAGGACGTCCGTCGCGTAGATGGACAGGTTGAGCGGCGAGGTCAAAGCGCGCTCCCTTCATGCATATACCATATTTTACCAAGAACCGGCTGGCAAGAACCGATTGGCCGCGTGGCCTTTACGGAGCCTTGTGAGCTCAAAATGAGCACCCTTCTATGATATGCGAGATTCATATGCAAGATTCCCCTCATCCCTTTCAAGGGGATCCAACGTCTTCCTCACGGGCCGCTTCAAGGCCGCCTCACGGGAAGACCGCCGCCACCAGGTCGCGCAGGGCCTGCTGCGTGACCGGGTCGTCGGAGACCGCCGACACCAGGGCCGTCTCGCAGGCGCGGCGCGGCTCCACCCCATGGCCCACCAGGCGCGCGGCGTAGATGAGCAGCCGGGTGGAGGGCCCTTCGTCCATGCCTCCTTCCCCCAGGCTGCGCGCGCGCTCGCCCAGCAGCGCCAGGTCGCGCGCCAGACCCTCCTCCACCCCCGCCTCGCCGGCGATGATGCGCGCCTCCAGGGAGGCGGGCGGGTAGGAGAAGTCGATGGCCGCGAAGCGCTGGCGCGTGCTGATCTTCAGGTCCTTGAGCATGCTCTGGTAGCCCGGGTTGTAGGAGATGACCAGGAGGAAGCGGGGATGGGCCCGCACCAGGGAGCCCTTCTTCTCCAGGGGGAGCATGCGCCGGTGGTCCGCCAGAGGGTGGATGAGCACCAGGGTGTCCTTGCGCGCCTCCACCACCTCGTCCAGGTAGCAGATGGCGCCGGCCTTCACCGCCGCGGTGAGGGGGCCGTCCACCCACACCGTCTCCTCGCCGTGCAGGAGGTAGCGCCCCACCAGGTCGCCGGCGGTGAGGTCCTCGTGGCAGGCCACGGTGATGAGGGGCAGCGGCTCGCCGTCCTCCCGGCCCAGCTTCCAGGACATGTACTCGAGGAAACGGGTCTTGCCGCAGCCGGTGGGCCCCTTGAGGGAGACCGGAAGGCGCGCGCGGTAGGCCGCACGGAAGACCTCCACCTCGTCGCCCACCGGCACGTAGAAGGGCTCCTCCTCGATGACGTGCTCCTCGTAGGCTATCTCGCGCGCTCCCCCGCGCGATTCCCCGCGCGCTCCCCCACGCGCCGCCCGTTCCTCGCCCTCCATCGCCGCCTCCCTTCCCGCCTCCGGCAGGCCCCGCGGCCGCGCCTTGCGCGAAAGCGGCCACGAGGTTATCTTCCACGAGGATATTTTACCAGTTTGCGGACGCCGCTTTACGCTCCATGCATCCCCCGGCGCCTTTCCGACGGTCGAGTCAGGCGTTATGGGAAGACATCCTTATGATGAACGGAAAAGCCGCCTCCCAGCGGCTCTTCCACGCTAGACCTTTGCGGTCCATCCACCTCCGGACCATCGGATTGATCTTAGGATAATGGATTTGTCAACAGTTGCAAGAAAACGCGAGATTGGCCGGCCACGCCGCCATTCCTGATGCCGTCAGCGCGCCATACAACCTCCTGCAAGGCGTAAAGTTCGCTGCAGCTGGGATTTTGCGGAGACGGCCGGTGGCTGCGAGGTGGGACTTTCTTCCTCGGGAAAGACAGGGGGGAATATAATATGCGCGTGAGGGCGTGAGGCAGGGAGGGGGAGTCAGGGGGCGGCATGCGCGCGAGCGTGAGGTGGGGTAGAGGGAGATAGAGACATGGAGTCCCGTTGGCATGAGGTGTGGCGGGCGGACGCCACGGGTGAGACGGGGCAGGGGAAAGCGCGGGGCGGTGTTACTACATTCACGTGAGCGTGAGACGGGGTAAGGGGAAAGCGCGGGGCGGCGCGGCGGCATGCGCGCGAGCGTGAGGTGGGGTAGAGGGAGATAGAGACATGGAGTCCCGTTGGCATGAGGTGTGGCGGGCGGACGCCACGGGTGAGACGGGGTAAGAGGGAGGTGCGGACATGGAAGCGGCGTGGAAGGAAGAGCTGGCGACCCTCTCGGAGCTGCTGGGCCTGGAGCACAGGCCGGTGGCGGTGACCTTCACCAACGACGAGGTGGACGGCGGCACGGGGGAGATGGTCTCCTTCTGCAAAGCCCTCAAGCGGGCGGCGGCGGGGGAGTCCTTCGTCATCGGCAGGGAGAATTCCGCGTGCCCCGGGGGCTCCTGGCATTGCGGCCTGAGCGAGCCCCCCTCCGGCGAGGGAAGGCGCTTCATCCAGAACTTCCTCACGCGGGGGGAGAAGCTCACCCACTCCATCATAAGCTTCCACCGCATGCAGGCCCTGGGGTCGCCGCCCCCCACGGGGCTCTCCGAGAGGATAGTCCTGGGGCCGGGGGAGGAGGCTGGGCTCCGCCCCGACCTGGTCGTCTTCCTCTGCGACGGCGAGCAGGCCTGCCGCCTCATAACCCTGGACCATTACTGGGACGGCATCCCGCCGCGGGTGGAGCTCACCGGGTCACTCTGCCACGCCGCCATCGCCTATCCCGCGGTCACCGGGCGCACCAACGTCACCTTCGGGGACTGGACGGCGCGCCGTATGCAGGGATACCCGCCGGACGTGGTCTTCGTGACCGTCCCCTACGAGAGGATGGCCAACCTGGTGGCCGCCGTCCCCCGCTGCTCGGCGGGCAACGCCCCCCTGGACATCCCGCGGGAGATCGAGGAGCACCTCGCATAAGGAGGGTATGGCGGCGTGGAGGCCGGGGTGAAGCGTTCCTTTCAGGGCGCGATGGCTCCCTGCCCCGGGGAGATGACTATTGCGAATGGGTGATAGGGAGGTTTGCGAATGGGTGATAGGGAGGTCCGGATAGAGTTCCGGGAAACGCGGATCTCCACCATGGCCCACGTAACCCTGGAAAGGCCCCCGTAACCCCAAAAATCTCCACAATACCTCATAGAAGCCCCAAAAACCCCCGAAATCCTTTGCGGGCCTCCACAACAAACCGAAAAAAGCCATTGAATTTCCCAAAAGCCCCACTCTTCTCCACTCAGGGCCAGACGGGGAAAAGCGGGGATCGCGGGCTGTCGGATCCGCCGTAAAACCCCTGTAACCCTCGCGTCCCCCGCGTGTTTACAGGGTCAAAGGCCGAGGGGGCTGACCGAGGTAGGCGGTGCGACACGGGCAGCGCGCGTCAGGAGGCCTCCCGGCGGTTCTCGCAAGCATCCCAGCGGCAAGAGGCGACAAGGCGGTTTGCGTGTCACGTGCCGGCGTGCGCCCGCGGGCGCAGGGGTAAAGGAGGTAAGCCTATGAGGAAGATCGGAAACGTGTGGCAGGGTATCGAGGCTGGCGTGTCCCGCTCCAGGCGGGGCTTGATCATATTGGAGGAAGAGGGAGAGAGGGTTTACCGCCCGCGGGAGCTCATCGCGGCCGCCAGGAGGACCGCCCGTGGGCTGGCGAAGGCCGGCGTGGGGCCCGGTGACCGCGTGGGCATCATGGCCCAGACCACGCCCGGGAGCGTGCTCACCTTCCTGGGGTGCTGGGCCCTGGGTGCGGTGGCGGTGCCCCTTCCCCTGCCCATGCGCGCGGTGGACCCCCATTCCTTCATGGAGCAGAGCCGCAGGCGCCTGGAGAAGGTGGGGGCCGAGGCGCTCGCCCTGCCCGGGGATTTCATTCCCATGGTGGAGGAGATGGGCGAGGGCTTCCGGCTGCTGGCCATGGAGGAGCTGAAGGCGAGAGGGGACCTCCCTCCCAGCCCCGCCTCGCGGGACGACGTGGCCCTGGTGCAGTTCACCTCGGGGTCCACCAGCGAGCCGCGGGGGGTCATCCTCACCCACGGGAACGTACTGGCCAACGCGGCGGCCATTGCCGAGAAGGTCGGGGTGAACAGCCGCGACACGGTGGTCTCCTGGATGCCCCTCTACCACGACATGGGGCTCATCGGTTTCCTGGTCACCGCCCTCTCCGCCTCCTGCACCCTGGTGCTCATGTCCCCGCAGCGCTTCGTGGCGGATCCCTCGCTGTGGCTGCGCGCGGTGAGCGAGCACCGCGCCACCATCACCGGCGGCCCCAATTTCGCCTTCGCCCTCTCCACGAGGGTGCTGCGCTCGGGCAGGGCGGAGGGCCTGGACCTCTCCAGCCTGCGCCTGGCCCTGAACGGCGCCGAGCCCATAGACCCCGCGGTGCTGGACGATTTCGTGGCCGCGGGCGCCCCCTACGGGCTGCGGCCCGAGGTGCCCTACCCCGTGTACGGGCTGGCGGAGGCCACCCTGGCGGTGACCTTCCCGGAGCCTGGCAGGAATTACCATGTGGATCACGTCTCGCGCCGCGCCATCGAGGACGAGGGCGTGGCGGTGCCCTGCGAGCCCGGGAGCGCCGACGCGCGCGGCCTGGTTTCCCTGGGGGCGCCGCTCTCCGGCCTCGAGCTGCGCGTCAACCGCGACGACGGTTCCCCCGCCGCGGAGCGGGAGGTGGGGGAGGTCTGCGTGCGCGGCGCCTCGCTCATGCAGGGGTACTGGGGCGACGCGGCGGCCACGGCGGAGGCGCTGCGCGGCGGCTGGCTGCACACCGGCGACCTCGGCTACCTGGCGGGAGGGGAGCTGCACCTGGTGGGCCGCATCAAGGACATGGTCATCATCGGGGGGCGCAACCTCTTCCCCGAGGACGTGGAGCGCTGCGCCGAGCGCGTGGAGGGGGTGCGCAAGGGCAACGCGGTGGCCTTCGGAATCACCACCTCGCGCGGCCGCGAGCGCCTGGTGCTGGTAGGGGAGACGCGCCTCTCCTGCCCCCACGCGGCGCGGGAGACGGCGCAGGCAGTTTCCTCCGCGGTGCGCGAGGAGATAGGGGTGCCCGTGCGCGAGGTGGTGCTGGTGCCGGCGGGCACTCTGCCAAAGACTTCCAGCGGGAAGAAGAGGCGCTTCCTCTGCCGGGACCTCTACGTGTCGGAGAAGCTGGCGGTGGTGGCGCGCAGCGGCGCCTCCGTCATCGCGGGGAGAGGGTAGGTACCGCTCAAGGCTGCAGGTAGCGCACGAAGGAATCCAGCTTCCCGATATCCTGCAGTATGCGCAGCCCCATCTCCGTCATGTTCCGCGGCGGCACCGCCGCGTCCTCCCTCTTGCACAGGGACATGGCGCCGTTGGGGCAGCCGGTGACGCACAACCCGCAGCCGATGCAGCGCTCCCCGTCCACCACCGCCAGCTCTTCCACCATGCTCAGCGCGCCCACCGGGCACCTCTCGTCCGCGCATATGCCGCAGCCGTCGCAGAGATCGGGGTCGTTCACCGGGATGTACCCCGAGGAGGTGAAGACGTTGGGGTTGCCCCATTCCAGGGCGGTGCGCAGCAGGCCGCAGCAGCAGGGGCAGCAGTTGCAGACGAAGGTGAGGCGTTCCTGCACGTTGTTGATCTGGTGCACCAGCCCCGCCTCGTCGCACTCGCGCAGCTTCTCCTTCATCTCCTCCTTGGTGAGGTAGCGGCCGAAGCCCCGCTCCACCAGGTAGGTGCAGGTCTCGTCGAAGAGCATGCAGGCCTCGCGGGGGGCATCGCACTTCTGCTCCAGCTCGCGGCAGGCGCAGCGGGCGATGCCCACCACCTCCGCCCTGTCGATCATGTCGTAGACCTTGTCGTAGGGGAGCACGCCCGGCTCGCTCTCCACCTCCTCCTGGATGGGGATGATGCGGGAGAAGGCGGTGGAGGGGGTCCCGAAGCCCTTGGCGAGCTTGGGAAGGTAGCTCTTCCACAGCGGGTTGAGCCTGGCGCGCGTCTCCTCGTCCAGCCCCTTCATGTAGGGGAACTCGAAGATGCCGGGCATCACCGGGAGCAGGGCGTAACCCCACTCGCCGTCCTTCTCGCGCGCGAAGACCACCCCCTTGTCGGCCAGGGACTCCAGCCTCTCCCTGGCCTCCTGCGGGTCCACCCCGGCGCGGCGGGCCACGTCCTCCACGCGGAAGGGACGGAACCCCAGGCCCAGGGCCACCCGGGCCTCCTCCTCGCTGAAGAAGGTCCGGAGGATCTCCATGATCTCCGGCGACGGCACGCAGCCCGCGGGGTGCTGGTCCAGCAGTTGCCGCAGCCTCTCGTAGACGTTCTCGGAAACCCCATCCGTCATGCTCTTACCTCCTGTAAGACTCAGCCCTGGAGGGCAGCCCTATCGTTTCGCGTTGCGAGGCCGGGGTCCCTCCCCGCGCGCCGCTCGCCTTGCGCCCGTGGGCGCGGTCCCCGCGGCCTCTCTTTTCCCGCCACGCCCCGCCTTCCCGGGGACACCTGTCCCGGAGAGCATGCGGAAATGCTCCAGGATGAGGGCGATGCTGTTGCGCATGGGCCCCGGGTCCAGGGCCACCTTGCTCATCATGATCCCCCCCTCCAGGGCGCTCACCGCGAAGTCCGCGTAGGCGGCGCTGTCGAAGCCGGCGGGCAGCTCGCCCGCCTCCTTCATCCCCTCGAGCTCCGAGGCGATGAGGGCGGACCAGTCGCGGAAGGCGCGGGCGATGGCCTCGCGGAACCCGGGGTGGCTGTTGCTGGTCTCCAGGGCGAGGTTGCCCAGGATGCAGCCGCGCGAGCAGTCCGCCGCCTCAACGATGGACTGCACCTCCCGTAGCATGGCCTCGATGCGGCCCGAGGGGGTGAGGTCCTGGCGCCCGAGGGCCTCCCGAAGCCTGCCCAGGATGTGGGAGGAGGCGTTCTCGATCACCGCGTATCCCAGCTCCTCCTTGGAGGAGAAGTGGAAGTAGAAGCTCCCCTTGGTGATGCCCGCCGCCCGGATGACGTCGTCTATGGTGGTGCGCGCGTACCCCTTGGCGTAGATGAGCAGGGTGGCGTGGCCCACGATGCGCCGCCGCGTGCGCATGCCCTTGCTGGCCTCTTCCTCCCTCGGGGGCGATGCCAAGGCCGCCTGCGCGTCGCCTTTCCCCGTCATTCCTCCTCTTTTCCTCCCCGGCAGCCCGTCCTTAGCGGTCCCGGTCTCCCCGGGCCTCTTCCCGCCGCCGCCCGGCCTCCATCATCGCCTGCCATTTATTGCCGTATTAACCTGCCGCGCGCCGCGGCTCCCCCGGGCCTCGCGGGGCCGGTTGCGCGTCCGGGCCCTGCCCGCCGGCCCTCCGCCGCCCTTTCCTCGGCCCTTCCTCGGCCCTCGTCAACCCTTCATGCGCGCAGCGATGAAGCTCTGCAGGTCGGGGGGCGGGGCGGCCTGCTCGCGCGGGTACAGGCGGATGGCGTCCCCCGCCTCGCAGGTGGGGGTGCATACCCCGCAGCCGATGCAGCTCTCCCCGTCCACCCTGGCAATTCCTTCCACCACCTCGACGGCCCCCACGGGACACCTCTCCCCGCAGGTCCCGCAGCCGATGCAGCTCTCCCCGTCCACCCTCGCCACGTAGTTGGAGCGCGACATGGTGGAGAGCCCGCGGGTGAGCTTCGCCCGGAAGAAGGCGCAGCAGCAGGGGCAGCAGTTGCAGATGGTGTGCAGCAGGCCGTCCACGTTGTCGCAGACGTGCACCAGGCCTTCCTCAGTCGCGTCCCTGAGCATCCGCAGGGCCTCTTCCCTGTCGATGCGGCGGGCGTGGCCGTTCTCCACCATGTAGCGCGCCAGGGTGCCGAAGTGCATGCAGCGCTCCGTGGGGTGGTCGCAGCCCTCTCCCAAGTACCTCGCCATCTGGCGGCAGGGGCAGTGGCCCACCGCGAAGTAGTCGAGCCTCTCCAGCATCTCCGCAATCGCGTCCGACGGTAGCACCTGCGTCTCGTCGCTCAGGGACTCGCTTATGGGCACCACCCTGATGAGGGGCACGCCCCTGGCGAGCTCCTCCCCGAACTCCGCGTCGAGGTAATCCTTCCACAGCCGGGCGAGTTCGCGCTTCTCGGGGGTGTCCTCGCCCGAGAGGAAGGGCGTTTCGGCGAACCCCACTATGCTGGGGAGCAGCCTGAAGACCCTCCCCTTGCCGGGCTTCTCCACGGTGAGCACCGTGCCTCGCTTGGCCATGCTCATGAGGATCTCCTCCAGGCGGCCGGCCTTCTCCGGCAGCGCTTCCTGCATCTGGGAGAGGGTCCTGGTCTCGTAGATGGAGAGCCCCAGGGCCACCTCCGCCTCCTCCCCGGGGTAGAGTATCTCCAGTATCCCCAGCAGGTGAGGGGACATGGGCACTCCCGCGTGGGCCCGGTCCAGGTGGCGGGCCAGTTGCCGGTATATATCCCCGCGCATTTTCCCGTGCGTTTCTTCGTGCCTTTCCCCGCGCATTTTCCCTTGCGTATCCCCGCGCATTTCCCCGCGCGTTTCCCCGCGCGTTTTCCCGTGCGTTTCTTCGTGCCTTTCCCCGCGCATTTTCCCTCCCTCGCGCTCGCGCCGCCCCGAGGCGAACCGGTCCGCCCCTCAACAACATACCAACTGGTCGGTTTTTTTATAATACGGCCTCTGCCCCGCTGCGTCAAGATGCCGGCTGACCCCCGGAAGGGGACGAGGCCGGGGATGGGAGGAGTTGGGAGCGGGGAACCGCCAGCCCGGTATCAGGGAGAAGGGCCGTGTCAGCGGACGTCGCAAGCCTGGATCGCCCGGCGGAGATGCATGCGGCGGAGGCGGTCGTAAAGGCGGGCCACCGCCACCCCGGAGGAGGCGGCGAGGCGGGGGAAGAGGCGGCGGTAGAGGTACATGAGGCGCGAGGGCAGTCCGGGGATGACCATGAAGCGCCCTTCCTCCACGCCCTTGATGGCGCGGCGCGCGATCCTCTCCGGGCTGCTGCTGAAGAGCTCCAGCAGGCGGGAGACGGTTTCCCAGCCCCGGAAGCGTATGGGCAGGTCCTTCACGGGATGCGCGCGGGCCATGGGGGTGTTCACGTAGCCGGGGCAGACCAGGGTTACGCCGATGCCGCGGGGCGCAAGGTCGTAGTAGAGCACCTCGCTAAGGCCGCTTACCGCGAACTTGCTCGCGCAGTAGGCGGAAAGCCCCGGCATGGGGACGAGGCCGTCGATGGAGCCGATGTTCACGATGTGGCCGGCGCCCCTTTCCAGCAGGTCGGGGAGGAAGGCCTCCACCATGTTGACCGTGCCCATGAGGTTGACGCCGATGATGCGGTTCCACTCCTCCAGCTCGGTGGCGGAGACGTGGGCCACCAGGGTGACGCCGGCGCAGTTGATCAGCAGGTCCGGCGCCAGCCCCTTTTCGCGCAGCCTATCCCTGAGGTCCCTCACGGCGGAGATGTCGGTGACGTCCACCTGGAAGCCGTACCCTTCCAGCCCGCGGCCGCGCAACTCGCGCAGCGCTACCTCCAGGGCCTCCGGGTTCCTGTCCGCAAGCAGGGGCAAGGCGCCCTTATCCGCCAGCAGGCCGGCGAACGCCAGGCCGATGCCGCTCGCCCCACCGCTTATAAGGACGTTCTTTCCTTTCCAGTCGCACTTGCGGCTCATGACTCAGCTCCTTTTGATCGCGGCGGCATTGGCCGCTCTCTGGCGCATCCCCGCTTTCCCGCCGTGCTTGCGGGCCATGCCGCGACTTCCTTTGACGCTTGTGATGATCTACGCCGCCGACACGCTCTCCGCCGGCGGACCCGCAAGCATGCTCGAAGCTCGCGGCTCGGCTCCCTCCAACCGTTGCGCTCTCTTTTCTCGCGGGGTAATTATATTTGAATTTATAAATTTTTGCAATATGCAAAGAATTTGATGAGGGGCCTCATCCACGGCCTGCGCCAGCGGTGCCTTTGTCCGCAGAAGGGCAGGGGTCGCGGGAGGGGATCGCCTGCGCAGCAGGCCATATGGCCGCGGTGCCTTTGCACGCGAAAGGGAAAAGGGTCGGAGCGAAGGCCGGTGATGTGACCCGGCGGCGCGTCGGCGCGCCTGCCCAGCGCGTCGGCGCGCCGGCTACTGGATCCTCACCACCGCGCGGCCCTTGGACTGCTTGGCGAGGAGGAGCTTTATCCTTTCCTCCACCTCCTCCAGGGTGATCTCGGAGGAGAGCTCCTCGAGGTTGTCCGGCTTCCACTCGCCCGCGAGCTTCTCCCAGACCTTGAGGCGCAGGTCCATGGGGCATTCCACCGAGTCCACGCCCAGCAGGCTCACGCCGCGCAGGATGAAGGGGTAGACGTTGAGGGCCAGCTCGTGGCCGGCGGCGTTTCCGCAGGTGGTCACCACCCCGCCGTAGGCGGCGGACTTCACCACCGTGGCCAGGATGTTGCCCCCCACCGTGTCCACCGCGCCCGGCCAGACCCCCTTGAGGAGGAGCTTCCCCGAGGTGTCGTCCACCTCTGAGGCGGGGATGACGCGCGCGGCGCCCAGCTCCAGGAGCTTCTTCTCGTAGCCGGCGAACTCCGCCTCGTCCATGAGCCCGGAGGCCGCTACCACGGTGAACCCCAGCTTGGCCAGGATACGCAGGGCGATGCTGCCCACGCCGCCCGTGGCGCCGGTCACCAGCACCTCGCCCACTTCCGGCTTCACCCCGGCCTCCGTGAGCCTCCACACCGAGAGGGCGGCCGTGAAGCCCGCCGTCCCGTAGATCATCGCCTCCCGCAGCGTCAGCCCCTCGGGCAGCTTCACCACCCAGGAGAAGGGGACGCGTATGTACTCGGCCAGCCCTCCCGAGGTGTTCATGCCCAGGTCGTAGCCGGTGACCAGCACCTCGTCCCCCGGGGAGAAGTCTCCGCTCGCGCTCTCCTCCACCACGCCCGCCGCGTCGATGCCCGGCGTGTGGGGGTAGTTCCTGGTGACCCCGCGGTTGCCGTCGGCCGACAGGGCGTCCTTGTAATTCACGGAGCTGTAGTGGACCTTGATGAGGACGTCACCCTCCGGAAGGTCCTCGATCTTCTTCTCCTCCAGGCTGCGGGCGAAGACCCCGCCCTCGCCCTCGCGCACCACCAGCGCCCTGAAAGACCTGCTTTCCATCTCAACCCTCCGATCCGCGTCTTATGGAAACATCTGGTATAAGGAAGTACCGCCTTTCTTCCGCCCTGCGGCTCTCCGGCCGGTTCCTTCCGCCCGAAAACCATAAACATTATCCAACAACGCCCTGCGGCGGTCAAAAACGGCGGTGTGCCTCCCCGGACGGTATCAACGGACATGCATTGGGGGACATGCATTGGGGTCAGGTCTCGTTCATGTCTGGACATGCGTTGGGGTCAGGTCTCGTTCATGTCTGGCGCGGCTTGGCCGCGATACCCACCGCGATACCCACCGCGATACCCACCACGATACCCACTATATGTACACCCACTATATATGATGGGAGGAAGGGCGTGGCGGTGGCTCGCCAAGGGAACCGGGCGAAACCCTATCTTTACCTAAGCGCCCGCGCAAGGCCCAGAGCCGGGCCTCGCCTCGCTTGCGCCGGCGAAAATTGACGTTTGCCCATAATCGGAAATATGATGACCGCGCGGGGAGCTTGTCCGACCTGGGAGGAAGGCATGTCCTATGCCGAAACGGAGGTGCTCATAATAGGGGCCGGGGTCCTGGGGGCTGCCACCGCGCGCGAGCTCTCCAGGTACCGCGTGGACGTCACCCTGGTGGAGAAGAACGTGGACGTGGGCTGGGGGATAACCAAGGCCAACGTGGGCGTGGTCAACCAGGGCAAGGATACCCTCGAGTTCCGGCCGGAATACCGCCGCAGCCACCTCCTCTGGCGTTCCCTCGCCATGATGGAGCCCCTGTGCGCGGAACTCGACGTCCCCTTCCGCAAGGTGGGGGGCTGGGAGATGTGCTGGGACATGAAGATGAAGGAGAAGCTGGACAAGCTGGCCCGGCGCACGGAGAGCCTGGGCCTGGGCAAGGACCGCTTCTACTGGTACCCCGAGCTCAAGGAGATGGAGCCCAACGTCTCACCGAAGATCCTGGGGGGCCTGCACGATCCCGACATCGCCGTGGTCAACCCCGTCTACCTCACCCAGGCCCTGGTGGAGAACGCCTGCGACAACGGGGTCCACCTCATGCTGGAAACGGAGGTCCTGGACATGAAGGCGGGCCATCACTGGTTCGAGGTCGCCACCTCGCGCGGTGACTTCCGGGCGCGCTACGTCGTGAACGCCGCCGGCGAATGGGTGGACAAGATAGCCGCCATGGTGGGCGCCGACGACTTCGTGCTCTTTCCCATAAAGGGGTACGTGGGCGTCCTGGACCGCCGCTGCGAGGGGCTGGTCAACGGGCTGGTGAGCGTGCTTCCCGAGGAGCCGGGGGACATGAACATCGTGGTCCCCACCGTGGAGGGGAACCTCCTCTTCGGCATCCAGCTCCAGATAAACCGCCGCGGGGACCATTCCACCACCGAGCACATGGCCCGCAAGGCGCTGGAGAACGCGCGCCGGCTGGTGCCCGACATCTCGCGGGAGAACGTGATCAACGCCTTCTGCGGCTTCCTCATGCTCCGCAACTACGAGATCGGCTGGCACGAGTGCGAGGTGGGGATGTCCGGCCGCGTCCCCCGCTTCATCAACATGACCATCGGCTACCCGGGGGTGAGCGCCAGCCCGGGGGCGGCGGCGGAGGTGGTGGAGGTCCTGCGGAAGGACGGCCTCAAGCTGGAGCCCGACCCGAAGTTCAACCCCCGCCGCAAGGGAATACCGGATTTCAGCCGCCTTTCCGACAAGGAGAAGAGCGAGCTCATCAGGAAGGACCCGCGCTACGGGCATGTGGTGTGCCGCTGCGAGACGGTCACCGAGGGCGAGATCGTGGAGGCCATCCGCAGGGGCGCCACCACCCTGGACGGGGTCAAGCATCGCGTGCGCGCGGGCATGGGCAGGTGCCAGGGCGGGTTCTGCGGCCCCCGCGTCACGCGCATCCTGGCGCGCGAGCTCGGCATCCCGGAGAGCGAGGTGACCAAGAAGGGCGGGGATTCCACCCACCTTTCCTGCAGGGTGAAGGATATCCTCGGGAAGGAGGAGGGCGATGGCTGAGAGGATCGACGTCGCGGTCATCGGCGCCGGGCCCGCCGGCCTGGCGGCAGCCATCGCCGCCAGGGAGCAGGGGGCGGAAAGGGTGGTGATCATAAAGCGGTCGGAGAGGCTGGGCGGGCTGCTGCCGCAGTGCATACACAACGGCTTCGGCCTGCTCTATTTCGGCGAGGACATGACGGGGCCCGAGTACGAGAGGGTTTTCATGCGGCGGGCGGAGAAGGCGGGCGTGGAGGCCAGGCTGGAGACCATGGTGCTGGACCTCGGTGAGGGGCGCGAGATCACCGCCGCGAGCAGCCGCCACGGCTACATGAGGTTCAGGCCGGGCGCGGTGGTGCTGGCCATGGGATGCCGGGAGAGGGCCCGCGGTACGCTGGGCATCCCCGGGGGGAGGCCTTCCGGCGTGCTCACCGCCGGCACCTGCCAGCGTTACGTGAACATCGAGGGGTACATCCCGGGGGAGAGGTTCGTCATCCTGGGGTCCGGGGACATAGGGATGATCATGGCCCGGCGGCTCACCTTGGAGGGCGCCAGGGTGGAGGCGGTGGTGGAGATCATGCCCTGGCCGGGCGGCCTCATCCGCAACGAGGTGCAATGCCTGCACGATTTCGGGATACCCCTGCTCCTGGAGCACACGGTGACCTTCGTGCACGGCGAGGGCAGGATCGCAGGGGTGACGGTGGCGCGGGTGGACGCGGAGCGGCGCCCGGTGCCGGGGACGGAGAGGTTCGTCCCCTGCGACTGCCTCCTGCTCTCCGCCGGGCTCATCCCCGAGAACGAGCTTTCCCTCAAGGCGGGCGTGGAGCTGGACCCGGTGACCGGGGGCCCGGTGGTGGACGAGAACCGCCAGACCCGGGTGCCCGGCATCTTCGCCGGCGGCAACGTGGTGCAGGTGCACGACCTGGTGGACTGGGTGAGCTGGGAGGCCGAGGCCGCCGGGCGCGCCGCCGCCCGCTTCGCGGACAAGGGAAAGATGCCCTTCGCGGGAAAGGTGCGGGTGAGCCCGGGGGAGAACGTGAAGTACGTGGTGCCGCAGTACATCTCCGGCAAGGAGGACGTGACCCTGCACCTGCGCGTGACGCGGCCGGGACGCAAGGCGGCGCTGAGGCTTGGCGGCAAGGCCTGGAAACGCTTTCGCTCCGTGCGGCCCGGCGAGATGATTATCGAGAAGGTGCCGGTTGCCAGATTATCCCAATTCATAAGTGGCGGGGAGTTGCGCGTGGACTGCGGGAGGGGGGAGACGGGGGAGGAGGCCTGAGATGGCGGCGAGCGAGACCGTGATCTGTATCGGTTGCCCCCTGGGCTGCCGCGTGGTCGTGTCCCTGGATAAAAAAGGAAACGTAACGCGCATCAAGGGAGCGCAGTGCAAGCAGGGGGAGAGGTACGTCCTCAAGGAATTGCGAGAGCCGGTGCGCACCCTGACCACCACCGTGCGCACCATGGACGACGCCTATCCCCTGCTGCCGGTGCGCACCACGCGACCCGTCCTGAAGACGCTCATGGCCGACATCATGCGCGAGACGGTGGGGGTGAGGGTGAAGCCCCCCGTGCGCTGCGGGAAGGTCATCATAGCAGACGTGGCGGGGAGCGGGGCGGACCTGGCGGCCACAACGGACTGGAAGGGTTAGGCGGGACGGAGGGTACAAGCGCGGCTGGGGGATGAGCGCGCCGTTGGGTATGGGCGTACCGGAGGGTATGAGCGTAACGGAAGGGATAAAACGGACGGAAGGGATAGTTGGGGCGGAAGGGTATGAGACGGCCGGAAGGGATGGGTGGGACGGAAGGTGATCGGACCGGAAGGGATGGGTGAAAGGGGCAAGTGGAGGGGAAGGTGGAGCCTTCGGGGAGCAACGAGATAGATCTGGTGACCCTTGAGCTGGCGCGCCGCGGCCTGCGGGCGGCGGAGCGGGTGGCGGGCGAGCTCGTCGGCTGGCCGTGCAGCATCGCGGTGGTGGACAGGGCGGGGGCTCTCGTCGCCGGGCACCGCATGGAGGGCGCTCCTCCCGCCACCTTCGACATCGCGGTGGAAAAGGCCTGGACCGCCGCCACTTTCCTGGCGCCCACCCTCATGCTGGGGCGCATGACGGATCCCCGCACCGCCCTCGCACCCCTCGACCAGTTGCCGCTGGGGCATCACGGCATGGGCCTGCAGTTCAAGCACAAGGGGAGGCTGACCACCATCATGGGGGGCATACCCATCCGGGACAGGGACATGAAGGTCATCGGCGGGGTGGGGACCAGCGGGACGCCCTCCGCCCTGGACGACAACACCGTCAGCCAGCGCTGCTGGTCCGCCATGTACGACGTGGAGGAGCCGCCCGCCAGTGGATTGGAAAGATATACCAAGGTGGTGGAGGCGGCCCTGGAGGCGGCGGAGAGGATGGGCCTGCTGGTGAGCGTGTGCCTGAGCGATCCCGATGGATGGCCGCGCGTCTTCTACCGCATGGATGGCGCCCTTTTTCCCACCGCGGAGCTGGCTAGGGACAAGGCATGGACGGCGGCCGCCTTCCGCATGCCCAGCGCCGATGCCGCTTCCTTCGGGAGGAAGGATGCGCCCGGTTGGGGCATCCCCACCTCCGGATGGAACGAGAGGTTCTGCCCCGTGCCCGGGGGCATGCCCATTCTGGATGACGGCGGGCGCTCCCTGGGTTCGGTGGGCATCGCCGGGGGAACCCCCGCCCAGGATGCTCGCATCGCCCGCGAGGCGGCCAAGGAAGCTCTTGCGGCATGGGGCGCCTAGACATTTACGTGGCCTGACCCCCGGTTGTTGCACCCCCTTGTGTTGCCCCCGGAAAAAGTAATTGCGAGGAACACCCGGGAAACGCCGTTGCGAGGAGCACCCGGAGAACGTCATCGCGAGGAGCGGAGCGACGAAGCAATCTCACCCGGAAAAGCACCGTAAAACGTCACGGCGGTGCTGCCCAGGCTCAACCCCAAAAGGCAACGAATGACCCTGACCTCCGGTTGTTGCCCCCACCTTACCCGGGAACGACCGGGTTGGTCGCAGCGCAGCCTACGGAGCGAGACCGTTACCCCAACGCTCCGGGCCGGAAGAAGGAAGGGGAGGGTCAAAGGAGGGACGGAGCCTCTCCCTTGGTCCTATAAAAGGCAACAGATGGGGCTTGCCCTCCAGGTGTTGCCCCTGGGCCTTGCGACTCAGCCGCTGGCGAAACGCTTGCGCAGCTCCTCCTTCATGATCTTTCCCGTGAGGGTGCGGGTCACTTCCTCCACGAAGGAGATCTTCTTGGGTATCTTGTAGCGGGCCAGCTTGCCCTCGCAGTAGGCCTCCATCTCCTCCATGGTGATGGGGTCGT
>CAKZMC010000144.1 GCA_937128055.1 uncultured Actinomycetes bacterium
GCCCCAGGTAGAAGGAGACCAGGGGGCCGAGGTTGGTGGTGACCCCCGCGTCGCCGGCGTTGTCCTTCAGCCACAGCGCGGCGTCGCGCGCGGCCAGGCCTCCGACCTCGTCCTCCAGGGAGACGATGCCGTGGTTGAAGATGTCGTTGGTCATGGGGCGGGCCGTCAGCGCCAGGACGCCCACCAGGCACAACGCCACCAGGGTCAGGAAAGCGTTGAGGGCCGCGCTCTCGCGCCTCCACTCCGTCTCCACCCAGGGGGTGCCGATGAGCGCCCCGCCTCCCAGGCAGAGCGGGGGCACGGCGGGGATCAGGAAGCGCACGGAGGCGAAATACCAGAAGAAATGCAGGGGGCCGAGGAAGAGCAGCCACAGGACCATGAAGAGAGCGTAGCGGCGGTAGCGCCGGAGTGCCGTGGCCAGGACCAGGCCGGAATACCCGAAGGTGAGGTAAGCGTAATGGTAGTGTCGCGAGCTTATCCCCAGGGGCGGCACGTCAGAGTACATGAAGTAACGCCCCAGGCGCTCCCATGGCCCGTATTTCTCGAAATCCGCGGGGTGGTTGCGCAGCTCCTCCAGGTAAGCGCTCTTGAGCGGGGTGCCGAAGGTGAGCAGGTTGCGCAGCGCGAAGAGGGCGAAGGGCGCCGCCGCTATGGCCGCGAAGATGAGCAGGTTGCGCAGGCGCAGCCTCCTCCTCCACCAGAAATAGAGCAGGAACAGGCCCTGCAGCAAGAGCATCAGCGAGCCCTCCCAGCGCGTGACCATGGCCAGGCCCCCCGCCCCGGCCGCCAGGTAGAGCCACCGCAAACCCCCCTCATCCTCCTTCATCCAGCGCACGAAAAAACAGGCTTCCAGGCATACCAGCAGGGCCAGCAGCCCGTCGGACATGGGCGCCGCCGACCATGCCACGGAGATGGGCTCGAAGGCGAAGAGCCCCGCCGCCGCCAGCCCGGCCCTCCGCCCGAAGACCATGGACCCGATGGCGTAGATGGGGAAGACGCAGGCCGCGCTGAAAAGCACGTTGGAGAGCTTGCCCGCCGTCTCCAGGGGGAGCAAGAGGTCGAGGAAGGCGATGGTCACAGGGTACAGGGGCATGAACTTGTAATGGGGGTGCCCGGCGACGCTGTAGGAGAAGCCGTGGCGCAGGTTCCTGGCCAGCACCATGTAGAAATAGCTGTCGTAGGTGTAGACGCGGGCCCGCGAGGCGAAATGCCAGCGCCATGCCAGGGCGGCGGCGAAGACGGCGACCAAGGCGAGCAGCCACAGCCAGCGCTCCCATCCCCGCCCCTGGCTCTCCCTCGCCTCCCCGGGCCCCGGGCTTCCCGCTTCTATGGTAGATAATACCAGATCACCGCTGGCGGGGGGTGCAGCGGGACCCTCGCCGCCTCCGTGCCGAGGCCCTCCCTCCACGCCCCGGGATACCGCGGGATGCCGCGCCCCCCCCGCTCCATCGCATCCGGCTTCTGACCTCCCGGCGGGGGACTTGCCATGGGTTTCCTCGCCGCTCCCGCGACGCGGTTCTCCGCCTGGCCCCGCCGTCTCCGCGGAAGGGGGCCCGGTTCTTCCTTCCAATCCTTCCATCCCCGCTTCGCCGCCGACTTCAACCACCGCCAGCCTCCATCCAGCCACGCACCCTCACCTTGAGCCGCAACTCCGCGCCGAACCATCCCTTCCCCTCCGCGTACAAGCCGATGCGCAGCTCGTACTCCCCCGGCGTCG
>CAKZMC010000145.1 GCA_937128055.1 uncultured Actinomycetes bacterium
GTTGACATCTCTAGGGGCATGAAGACCTGGATTCAGGCTTCATTATTGACATCTCTAGGGGCATGAAGACCTGGCCCCGCTGACCGGCGCCAAGGGCGGGCCTGCTCCGAGGGGCCCGGCTTTTCGCCGCGCCCGCGTCCACCACCTCCACAGGTGACACGGCGAAAAGGGCCGCCGACCGATCGTCTGCAGCGCTCATTTATCGCGCGCCTACCCTGTGCGATAATTGACCTGCGGGTCGAGCAGGCTCAAGGGAAGGCGCTGGTGAGCATGTCCTTTCTTTTCAAGGACCGGGAGGATGCGGGACGCAAGCTGGCGGGGTTATACCGCGGCCCCATGGAAAAACTCATCGTCCTGGGGATTCCGCGTGGAGGGATCCCCGTCGCATACCAGATGGCACACACGCTGGGCGGCGATTTCGACGTCATCGTGGCACGTAAGCTGCCCGTGCCCTCCAACCCAGAAGCGGGTTTCGGAGCCATCGCCCCCGACGGTTCACTCTACATCAACGAGGAGATGATGCAACATCTGCGCCTGCCACCCGAGCAGGTGAACGACATCGCCTCCAGGGTGCTGGTGGAGGTGCGCAGGAGGGCGAAGGCCTACCGCGGCGACCGCCCGCTGCCCGGTCTCGAGGGGACGAACGTGCTCCTCACCGATGACGGGCTGGCCACGGGTTACACCATGATCGCGGCCGCGGAGATGGTGCGGAAATTCCACCCAGCCTCGGTGGGTGTCGCCGTCCCCGTGAGCCCGGACGGGACGGCCCGGAGGATCAGACCCCTGGTGGACTATTTCCACTGCCTGCACGTATCCCACCATTACCCCTTCGCCGTCGCCTCTTTCTACCAGGACTTCCATGACCTAAGCGACCGTGAAGTGATGAAGTACCTCCGAAAGGCATAGTGAACATCGTGAACGGGGGCCTTCCAGGGCAGTCGAGCGGGTTCAATCCCTTCGGGGAGCTCATCGGCATGGTCTTCACCGGCTACGGTGACGGCAGGAGCCGCTGCGAGGTGCAGGTGCGCGAGGAGCTCTTCAACCCCCACGGCGTCCTGCACGGCGGCGTGCTCTATTCCATGGCGGATACCGGCATGGGTGGCGCCCTCTATTCCATCCTTGGCGAAGGCGAGTCATGCACGACGGTGGAGATAAAGATCGCCTACCTCGCCGCTGTCAGCTCCGGCATCCTGGTATGCGACACCCATGTCATTGATCGCCGGTCCCGGCTCGCCATCCTGGAGTCCGAGATCGTCAACCGATCGCCGGACGGCGAGCGCCTGGTGGCAAAGGCCCTCGGGACGTTTTATATTTACCGCTCGTGTTGAACCCCTTCCTGCGTTACCTCCCCTGGTAATCTTCCTTCCTCATAAATCCTCGTAAACATGGAATACCGGGGCCGGGGGTCGGGCGAGCGACATCGCAAGCGGCCTCCCGCCCGGCCATCTTGCGGGGGCGGAGGC
>CAKZMC010000146.1 GCA_937128055.1 uncultured Actinomycetes bacterium
ATCAAGGACGCCGGCGGGGAGGCCGTGCCCAACTACGACAGCGTGGCGGACTGGGAAGGCGCGCAGAACATCATCAAGACCGCCATCGACAGCTACGGACGCATAGACATACTGGTCAACAACGCCGGTATCCTGCGCGACAAGAGCTTCCTCAAGATGGAGCTCGAGGACTACGACAAGGTCATAGCCGTCCACCTCAACGGGGCCTTCTACTGCTGCAAGGCGGCTTGGCCCTACATGCGCGACAGCAATTACGGCCGCATCGTTTCCGCCGCCTCCGCCGCCGGCGTGTACGGGAACTTCGGCCAGGCCAACTACGGCGCCGCCAAGATGGGCATCGTGGGCCTCACGCACGTTCTCAAGCAGGAGGGCGCGAAGTACAACATCAAGGCCAACGTCATCGTGCCCATCGCCGGGACGCGCATGACCGCCACCGTGCTTCCCCCCAACATCGTGGAGATCCTCAAGCCCGAGTACGTGGCTCCCATGGTGGTATGGGCTTGCTCCGAGAACTGCAACTTCTCGGGCTACACCTTCACGGCGGGTGCGGGTTACTTCAGCCGTACCGCCTTTATCGAGGGTCCGGGCGTCTATTTCGACATCGCGCAGCCCATCACCCTGGAGATGATCAACGAGAACATCGACAAGATCGTCACCCTGGAGGGCGGCACCACCTTCGAGAACGCCGCGGAGCAGACCGCCAAGGCCCTTGCCAAGATGAACCTGGGCTGAGCGTGGCGGAAGCAGGATAACGGAAAGAGAGGGGGTTACAAGATGCCCATAGACCTGTCTGTAGTCGGAAAAGAGTTGCCGCCCGTGGATTACAACTACACCACCCGGGACGTCATCCTCTATGCCCTGGGCGTGGGGGCGGGACAGCGGCCCGAGGAGCTCAAGTTCGTCTACGAGAACGGGCTCGAAGTGCTTCCCACCATGGGAGTCATCCCCCCCTTCCCGGCCCTCGTGGGCCTGGTGGGCGTGGAGGGGATGGACATCAACCTGGTGATGCTCCTCCACGGGGAGCATTACATGGAGGTGCGCCGCCACCCCATACCCGTGCAGGGGACGCTGACCTCCAAGCCCAAGATCGCCGCCGTTTACGACAAGACCAAGGGAGCCCTCATCGAGCTGGACATAGACACGGTGGACGAGAACGGCGAGGTGGTTTTCTTCAACAAGATGGGCGCGTTCGTGCGCGGTGAGGGAGGCTTCGGGGGCGAACGTGGACCAGAGCCGGGAAACGAGGCGCCGGAGCGGGCCCCCGATAAGGTGGTGGAGGAGGCCACCCTTCCCACGCAGGCCATGATCTATCGCCTCTCGGGGGACTACAACCCCCTGCACATCGACCCCAATATCGCGGGCATGGCGGGGTACGAGAAACCCATCCTCCACGGGTTGTGCTCTCTCGGTTTCGTGGGCCGGGCGGTGCTGCGCGAGTTCTGCGGCGACGACCCCAAGAAGTTCAAGGCCATCAAGGTCCGCTTCAGCCGCCACGTCTTCCCGGGGGAGACCATCGTCACCGAGATGTGGAAGGAGTCCGACGACAAGATCATCGTGCGGGCCTCCACCAAGGAGCGCGGCGACTACTGTCTGACCAACGCCGCCGTGTGGCTCAACCCGTAAGCGGCAAACGAAGAAGCGATGGGGGCGGGATGACCCGCCCCCTTTCTTTAGGCCTTCTTGCCTGCGCGGCGGGGAGGTGGGCCCGCCGCCTTAACCCTGGGGGATGAAGTCCTCCTCGCGCACCGCCAGCAGGGAAATGGCCTCCTCGGGACAGGTGACCATGCACAGCCCGCATCCCATGCATTTCTCGGGGTCCACGGAGCTCACCTGCGAGCCCTCCTCGCCGCCGAGGGTGAGCGCGCCGAAGAAGCAGCGCTCCACGCAGTTTCCGCAGCCCGTGCACCTGTCCGCGTCCACCTGCGCCTGGAAACGGCTGGGATCGCACAGGTTGATACCCTTGGCGATGAGGGTGAAGGACATGCAGCAGTCGTCGCAGCAATTGCAGATGAAATGGAAATCCTTGGCGCGGTTCATGGTCACGTGCACCAGCCCCGCCTCCTCGGCCTCCCGGATGATGCGCAGGGCTTCCTCCACGTCCACCTCGCGTCCGCTGCCCCTCTCCAGGGCGTAATCGGCCGCCTTTCCCACCTGCAGGCACACCTCGACCGGTTTTCCGCATTTGCCGTCGATGAGGCGGCAGGTGCACTTGGTCACCGCCAACCTGCCCGCGCTGCGGATGATCGCCTCCACGTCGTCGAAGGCCAGGATGCGCGAGCGCGCCTCCACGGGCTGCTGCACGGTGATCACCCGCGAGAAGGGCTTGGGCAGCAGCTGGGAGACCATGCGCGCGTACTCCGGCCACTCCTCTACCATGAAGCGCTTCCAGAGCTGGTGGTATTCCGGGGGCGCCTCCGGCCACAGGATGGAGGCGTCGTGGAACTGCGCTATCTCCCGGCACATGCGGTATATGGTGCCCTCCGGCCTTTGCGATTTGAAGACCAGGCCCTTGCGGAAGAGGACGGCCAGCCTCTTCTCCATCTCGTCGGCGGCAACCCCCAGCTTCTGCGCCAGCTCCTCCGCGGTGCCCGGTGTGGCCAGGAGCGTCCTTGCTTCGTCCTCGTCGGCGATGATGCGGAAGAGCTCGGGAACGAGCTTGCTCTGTGGCATGAGCACGCGGGTGGCAAGCTGCTGGTAGAGATCCTCGTCGTTCATCATGTAACCCCTTTCCTCCGTCCTCCGCCGTTCACGTGAGCGCCAACATTATACATCCTGGGGGGAACGCTTTTCCGACAGGTGCCGTCCGGGCAGGCCGGCATGGCCTCGCCATGTCGCCTCGCGTCGCGTGGGCGAGAGGGGTAGCGGTTGCTCGCCAAGCGGGGAGGTTCCGCCGCTACCCGGAGGCCCCGCCAAGGAACGGGGGACCGGGTGGCCGTTCCCGCCTTACCGCGCGCGCGGAAGATGCAAGGCGCGGAAAGGCCGCGTCAGTGCCCGTGCCCTTCTTCGGGGGATCCTTCCGTTTCCGTCTCGGCCCCGTGTTCCGCGCCCTCCTCGCCCGCCTCTTTTGCGCCGTTCCCGTCCACGTGCTCACCGCCGTGCGCGGTATCGCCCTCCTCCGAGTGTCCCTGCGAAGAGGGCAGGAGTAGGTACGCCATCTCCCGGCACACGGTGGAGGTGCTTCGCAGGAGCTCCAGCAGGCTCGATTGCAGGCTTTCGCGGCCCGCGGGGACCTTCAGGCGGGACAGCTCCCACGCGCCCTCCTCCAGCAGGTCGGCCATCTCCGAGAATGTCGCGCCCAGGGAGGAAGGCGTTTCCGCATCCTCCGCGTGGTGTTCCCCGGACGCTTCTCCGGCGATCTCCCTTAGCTCCGCGGAAAGGCGCTCGCTCAGTTCCTGCAGCTCCCTCCCGTAGGACTCCTCGCTTTCGCTTCCGCAGCCGGAAAGGAAGATGAGCGGGAGCGCCAGGCAAAGAAGGAGAACAGTCGCCTTCACGCCCTTTCTCGCCATCTTCGCCTCACCCCTTTTGGCGTCCTCGCAACCCGGTTTGGGCCATAGTATGCCATAGTATACATGATAAGGGAGGCGGGAGGGGAAGGACAGCGGCCGCCCGGCGCGGGCACGGCGGAGCGGCCCCCCGGGCTCTCCGCGATGCGTGTTTGCGTTGGGCTACGAGGTGGAATCATATTTAAAGAGCCGTGGAGGATTTGGGAAAGAGCTAAATGGCGGGAAGTCACTGCCGAATATATATGGGAACGTCGGCGTGCGGCAGCTTCGGCCGCAAGAGGAAAGGGGAAGATGATGGATCCCAAGATGATGCAGAAGATGATGCTGGAGGGGATGCGTACCGCCATGCGCATGTCCTTCGACACCCTCGCATCCGTACAGGAGCAGATGGAGAAGATGTGGAGGATGTTCCTTGAGCAGAGCGGGGACCTCCAGAAGGAGGGCGAGAAGGTCCTCGCCGAATGGATGGAGAACCTGCGCAAGGGGCGTGACGAGGTGCGGCGCAACCTGGAGGACGGGCTGCGCAAGATGGGGGAGGTCCTGGGGAAGGAGCAGGGATAGGTAGCCTGGCCCCGGCGGACACCCCGCGAGGCGCGAGGAGGAGAGATGGAGGAGAAAAAGCCCGCATGGTTTGACTGGTCGGATGCCTGGGGCAGGTGGCAGGAGGCGCAGGCGGACGCTTTCCGCGCGTGGATGGATAGCTGGGGGGGATCGCTTGCCGGCTGGCTTCCCGGGCGGCCCGGCGCCGGGGAAGAGGGGAAGGAGGTGGCGGGGTACGAGGCCCTCTCCCTCTACCGTCGCTGGCTGGACAACATGCAGGACTTGGTGGCCAGGTTCGCCCCGCCGGCGGCGGGAATAGGGCCGGAGACCTTTGCCAGGATGTTCCATACCGCCGATCTATATACCCGCCTCCATTCTCTCTGGATGCAGATGTACGAGGATTACCGGCGCACGGTGGGCGAGGGAGGGGGGTACGATCTCGAGGCCGTGCGCGGCCTGCTCGCGAAGTGGGCGGAGAGGTACCGCGAGATAGTGGACAAGGTCTTCGCTCCCGCCCTGCCGGAACAGTTGCAGTGGATAGCCGAGCTTTACAGCGGGGACATACCCCTCGCAGCCGGTGGCCTCATGCTGCATCTCTGGGCGCCCTGGGCGGGTTTCGCGCAGCGCATGGCTTCCCGGGGGGTCAACATGAAGAGCCCCTCGCCGCAGGAGGCCGTGGAGGTGTACGAGGAGTGGAGGAAGGCCTACGAGGAGAGTTTCGGCCGGCTGCTGCGGGCTCCGGTCATGGGCTATTACAGGGAGGCCATGGAAAAATATGCCAAGACAATGGATTCCCTCAACGAGTTCGGCATCGTGCTCTCCCAGTTCTACGCTTACCTGCAGGGCGCGGGAGCCATGGGCTTCGAGAAGCTGCAGGAACGTTTGGCGGCCATGGAGGGGAAGGGCGAGGAGGAACCCATGTCCTTCCGCGACCTCTACCGCCTGTGGTGGCAGACCAACGAGGACATCTACGTGGAGCTCTTCCGCAGCGAGGAGTTCGCGCGCCTGCTCGGCCAGTTGGTGGACAAGGGCATGCAGTTCCGGGCCGCCTTCCAGTCCTACGTGGAGGAGGCCACCAAGGAGCTGCCCTTCCCCAACCGCACGGAGATGGACTATCTCTACAAGACGGTGGACAGGCTGAAGCGCGAGGTAAGGCTCCTGAAGAGGGAGTTGCGCGGGGCGAAGGGCGGGAAAGAGGCCGCCCCGGGGGAGGGATGATCATGTTCCGGGAATTCCTCGATCCCAAGTTCTTCCTGAGCGAGCTCGAGGACATCAACCGCAAGCTGGTAAAGGGCGCCGAGATCCTCACCACCATCCCCGAGGTGGACGTGGAGCCCACCCCCAAGGAGAAGGTCTTCGAGGAGGACAAGCTGCAGCTCTTCCATTACCTGCCGGGGGACAAGGCGCGCTGCCCGGTGCCCGTGCTCATCTGCTACGCTTTGGTCAACCGGCAGTATATGATGGACCTGCAGTCGGACCGCAGCCTCATCCGCAACCTGCTGGGCCAGGGGTTGGATATCTACATCATCGACTGGGGGTACCCCGACCATGGCGACCGCTACGTCACCCTGGACGACTACATCGATGTCTACCTGAACGACTGCGTCGACTTCGTGCGGGAACGCACTGGATGCGCGCGCATCAACCTCCTCGGCGTCTGCCAGGGCGGGACCTTCGCTGCCATCTACGCTGCCCTCTACCCGGATAAGATACGCAACCTCATCACCATGGTCACCCCCATAGATTTCCACACCACCGACGGCCTGCTCAACGTGTGGAGCAGGCACATGAATATAGACAACATGGTGGACACCATGGGCATCATCCCGGGCGAGTTCATGAACGTGGGCTTCCTCATGCTCAAGCCCTTCCAGCTCATGGTGGACAAGTACGTGGGGCTCATGGACAATCTTGACGACCCGGCCACGGTGGCCAACTTCGTGCGCATGGAGAAATGGATCTTCGACAGCCCGGCCCAGGCGGGGGAGGCGTACCGCAAGTTCCTGAAGGACCTCTACCAGGAGAACAAGCTGGTGAAGGGCGAGCTGGAGATCGGCGGCAGGCGCGTGGACCTGAGGAAGATCACCATGCCCCTGCTCAACATCTACGCCACCGAGGATCACCTGGTGCCCCCCGCTTGCTCCTTGCCCCTCAATGACCTGGTGGGAAGCGAGGACAAGACCCTTTACAGCTTCCCGGGAGGGCACATCGGCATCTACGTGAGCTCGCGTTCCCAGAAGGAGCTGGCGCCCCGGGTGGCTTCGTGGCTCGTGGAGCGTTGCCCGCGCGCGGGCGGGGCCAGGAGGGCGGCCGCGAAAAAGCCTGCGGCGGCGGGAAAGGCGCGTGGAGGCGGGGAAAAAGCGGCGAAGAAGCCGCCGCG
>CAKZMC010000147.1 GCA_937128055.1 uncultured Actinomycetes bacterium
CGGAAATAACCCCTCCCAGACATGAACGCGGTTTGACCCCAAAGTATGTCTGGGGAGGGTCAAGGGAGGGGCGGAGCCCCTCCCTTGGTATCATCAAAAAGGCAACAAGCGAGGCCTGACAACGCTATGTCTTCATGGAATGCGTGAAGCGGAGAAAGGTGCCGATGGCTTCCCCCACCGCCTCATCGCAGGAAGAAGCCGCGTCAGACTCCAGGCATTCCTTCATGCGATGGGTGATGATCTGGACCCCCACGCTTTCCATGGCGGAGCGCACTGCAGCTATCTGGTTGAGGACCTCCTCGCAGCCCTTCCCCTCCTCCACCATGCGGATAATCCCGCGCACCTGTCCTTCAATGCGGTGGAGTCGGCGAAGAACGGCCTTCGTTGAATCCTTGTCCTCAGACATCTGCCCTCCTCGCAAAGAACCACGCATATTATATACCGACCGTTGCACGTTTGCACCCCTGATGTCACGCGCCCGTCCCGCGCCCGGAAAGGGCGCCGCGCGGCAGGTCTACCGCGCCCACATAGCTCGCCTGCTTCCCTGAAGAGGGCTCTGCCCATGTGTTCATCCCCTCATGGCCGCAAGGAACGCCGGCCATGAGCAAGCGGAGAACGGGTGCGCAAATGGTCCCCGCTCGTTTAGCTCCATGGGGAAAGGGGTATTCATTCTATAACCGCGCGCGGCTTGCCGCCGGGAAGGTTAACCATGTCATCACCCCGGGACGCTCCCTGCCAGGTCGGCGGCCCCGGTGAAGGTACATGGAAGACAGCAGGGTTGCAGGAGCCGCAAGCCCTGTTATCGAAAGCCTTACAGGGCGGTGGTCGCTGGGGATAAGCAGGGAAAAGGAAACGCGAGGAGGTGAAAAATGGAGAAGCAGGTCGGCAGGGTCACCCACTACTTCGGTAAGGTTGGCGTGGCGGCCATAGAGCTCGAGGACGAGCTCAGGGTCGGTGACACCATCCACGTCAAGGGCCACACTTCCGACTGGACGCAGAAGGTCGATTCCATGCAGATCGAACACCAACAGGTCCAGGAAGCAAGGGCAGGAGATGTCATCGGCATCAAGGTGAGCGAGCATGCCCGCGAACACGACGTGGTTTACAAGGTGATCGAGGATTAGCGAAGCCGGCAGGGCAACCGCGGCTTTTTACCGCGTCAATCAACCCGCTCATGTCGTCCACTCACCGTCGGCAGCTCTGCATCCCGTAGAAGTCAAGGCATTACCTCCCCCTCCCTGACCCGTGCTATTCCCGGAAAAAGGCCGCGCCGGGCGGAGCGGCACCGCGAAGGGCGGAAGGGCCGCGGGCACGGCGCGAATGCGAAGCCGATCGAGGATATTCCGCCGCATGCTTTATAATGCTTCTGTGGGCCGCCACGAGGCGCGAAGGGGACAGGCGGAGGAACGGCAGAGCCATGATGGATGAGATGGAGGTGCGGGAATTCGAGGTGCGGGGAGGCCCCTGGGAGGGGATCCACGCCCTGATCTTCTACGCCGCCGTGACCTGCGCCGTGCTGTCCACCGCAGGCATTGCCAGGTTGGCCACGGGGATATGCGCGGTGGCCCTTCTCTTCTATAGCATCTTCGCCATATTCTCCTCCCCCACTTACCTGATCATCGACCCCGGTAAAAGGATATTGACCTGGGAGAGCTACCGTTACTTCGTCCCATTGCGGCGGGAGATGCCGCGCGAGAGCATCGCGGGCGTGGAGGTCGTGGAAGCGAGGCGTGCCCCGGCAACGGGGGAAGGCTCCGGAGCGCGGCGGGACCTTTCCTATTTCGTCCGCGTTTACCTGAAGCTCGCCGACGGCAAGAGGCGCAGGGTTTTCCGTTCCGGCACCACCGGATCCCCCCACGACAACCGCACCGCCGCTTTCCTCATCGTGGAGGAACTGGCGCGCTCTCTCGCACTTCCCATATTTTACCATACACCCGATGGGGAAGAGGCGGGGGGAGGCTCGTGATTTGAACGGTGGGGAAAAAGGCAAGGCGGCGAGGCCGCGCGCAGGGGGCGTGGCACCGGCGGGCGCGGCCATAAGGCGTTTTGCCCGCACCGCCGTTTTGCCCGCCCTCGCATGCCTGGTCGCCTTCTCGTCCACGGCATGCGGCCGGGGTAGGGTCTCCGAACGCACCTGGGAACGCGACCCCATCGTCCCCGGCTATTCCGTGGCGGACATCAACATAGGCGACCCTTTCTCCGCGGTGCAGGAGGTCCACGGCGATCCGGATGAGCACCGCAAGGACGGCGGATACCTTTATGCCTACTACGCCCGCACGCGCGAGGAAGGGGGTATCGACGACCCCGCCGCATGGCGCCTGGTGGTGACCCTTTATGACCAGGGGAACGGCTACCTCGATCCCGGCGACGAGGTGGGCGCAGTGGAGGTTTCCTCTCCCTACCAGGGCATTACCTCGGGCGGCGTCGGCATCGGGAGCACGCCGCAGCAGGTGGAGGAGGAGTTCGGGGCTTGCCGGAACGTATCCTCTACCGCTTCTCCCGGCGGTGGGGAACTCCTGCTCTACTCCTATACGGAGAGGGGGGTGGAATTCCTGATCTCGCCGCAGGAGGGCGTGGTGACGGTTATGGTGACCGCCTACGGCGGCCTGCGGCCCGTGCAGGAGGGAGAGGAAGGCGGCGAGGGGCAAGGGGGGCTTTTCGGTGCGCACCAGGCTGACCCCATAATCCCCGGCGCGTCGGCGGCCGGCATCAGCGTGGGCGATGAGTTCCGCACGGTGCGCGGGATATACGGCTCTCCGGACTCCGCGGGTTCCACCACGGAAGGGCTGGTCTACGCCACCTACACCGGCGGCTACGGCACCTGGAAGCTGACCCTCTACCTGGAGGACACGGACAAGAACGACTCCCTGGGCGATTTCGACGCCGTGGTCTCCATATGCCTGCGCCACCCTTACGCAGGAAAGACCCCTAAAGGTGTGGGGATAGGGTCGCCCCAGGCCGACGTCCTGAAGGAGTTCGGAACCCCCCAGAGACAGAGCACCGCCATGCACCAGGGGGAACAGACCACCATCATGGAATACAACGCCGCGGGCATCGTCTTCGCCCTGAAGGCGACGTCGGGAGAGGTGATCGAGATAGACGTCAACCGTCCCCTCACCTGACCGCACCGATCCCCGGCGAGGACCTGGCGCCCCGACCCACGCACAAGATCCCTTTCGCTCGCCGCCGTGGATCCCGGAAAACACGACCGGGGAAACGTCCCCCTTCTTGTGCAGGGAGGCTGAGCCCCTTTGCCTTACCGAAATCCCGGCCGGCGCCGTAAAAGAGGTGTCGGCTCCCCGCAGCGAAGCTCCGGACATGCAGCCTCAAATGCGATCCTCACACGTGGAGACGGCGCCGCAGGGCGCGCCGGTCACCCCTCTCCCGGCGGCCTCGCGGCGAGGCCAGCGCGGAGACGTCGACCTCCCCCACCCTCCCCGCGAAGCGGCGGCGCTGAGCGATCTCCTCTTCCAGCAACGGCTGCATGAGGTAACGATACCTGAGGTGGGGCGTGATGTTCTCGCCGGCGCTGTCGGCGACGGCGGCGGCCGCCACCCGGCCGCTTTCCAGGGCCAGGCGGATGCCGAAACCCCAGGGGTCCACGAGCCCTGCCGCCTCTCCCACCAGCAGCGCGCACCCCGCTCCCAGGTTATAGTCCCCCGCGGCCCCCATGCGGTTGCGCGCGGTGGGGTTGCGCACCGCCTCGCCGCGCAAGACGAGCCCCACCCGGCGGGAGAGGAAGGCCTGCAGGCTATCCAGCTCCTCCCGCCACCCCCGCCCCTCCCGGATGCTGACCGCCAGGCTTATGCGGTCTCCGCGCGCGAAAAAGCGGGCCAGGCCGGTGCCCTCGCCTGTCATCGCCAGGCCCATCCAGCGCGCATCCCAATCCGCCCTGCCCTCGCTCACGACGAGCATGCCCTTTTCCAGGCGGGGTGCCGCGTAAAGACGGTGGAACTCCGGCCTTACCAGGCGCAGGGAAAGGCTTCCAGCGCCATCCGCCCCCACCAGGTAAGTCGCTTCCACGCTCTCCTCTTCCTCGCCCTTGCGGAGAAGCGCCTTCACGTGAAAGCGCCTCAGGTCGAAGTCCACCACCTCGTAACCGTCAGCGAGCTCCGCCCCGCAATTCCCGGCCAGGAAAGCGTCCAGGAGGGAGCGCTCCACCGAGACGCCCTCACCGGAAAAGGGGAAGTCGTAAACGCCGCCTCTCTCGCAGAGCAGGCGCACTCCCAGCGCGCCCGCCTCCTCGTTACGGCACTGCGGGGGCAGGCCCCCGAAAGCGCCCTCGATGAGGCGCAGGGCTTCCGGGGAAAGGAAGCCCGCGCAGGCCTTTTCCCGGGGCAAGGCCTCCCTCTCCACCAGCAAGACACGGAACCCTCGCGCCGAGAGCTCGCGCGCCGCCATGCATCCCCCGGGACCCGCCCCGATGACGATGACGTCGTAATGCATGTCACCGCGACCTTTCTCCGCCGCTCGCCCTCTCTTCGGCCAATTTACAGGCCAGGCGCCCACCAGGCAATGATGACGTGCGCGCGACCGAGGTGTACCCTCCGGTGGCGCCGTAGGGAGCGGGCGGGGATGCAGCGGCGGTCGCATGCCGGCAATTTATGAAACGGGGCACTCAGGCGGGGCGCACGTGGGGCGGCCGCATGCGGGAGCGGTGCGCCTCGAGCGCTTGCTTATATATTTCCAGATAGCCGTCGGCCATCGCCCGCGGGCTGAAACGCTCCTCCGCCGCGCGGCGGCAGGCTCGGGGGTCTATCTCGTCGATGCGCTCCAGGTACTCCTGCAAATCCTCCGGGTTGTCCGCGAGAAAACCGGTAACGCCGTGCTCCACCACCTCCGGGGCCGCGCCCCAACGGGTGGCGAGGACCGGCGTCCCGCAGGCCAGCGCCTCCGCCATGACCAGCCCGAAGGGCTCCTCCCACTGGATGGGGAAGAGAAAGGCGCGTGCGCGCGAAACAAGGCGCACCTTCTCCTCCTGCGAGACCTCCCCAAGGTAGACCGCCCGCTCGCCGTCAAGGTGGGGCTTCACCCGCTGCTCGAAGTACTCGCGATCCCTTCCCGGGTCGATCTTGCCCGCCAGGACGATGCAGCAACCCGCGCGCCTGGCCAAGAGTACCGCGCTCTCCGTTCCTTTCGCCTCGCAGATGCGGCTCACGCAGACCAGGTAATCCTCCTTCTCCCGCGAGGGGCGGTGCTCCTCCACGTCCACGGCATTGGGCACCACGCCCAGGTAGTTGAGGTCGGGGTATCCCTCCCGCTGCCGCCGGCTGATGGCCACGTAATAGCAATCGTTGCGGAAGGCGTTGTAGAACATGCGCGTGTCCCGCGTGAAGGGGCCGTGCAGGGTATGCACCACCGGCTGGGGCATGAGCCCGGCGAAGGCGGGTCCCAGGAAACCGGAGTGGTCGTGCACCAGGTCGTAGGGGCCCGTGGCGATGGCGCGGTATGCCAGCCCCACGTGATAGGCGTCGAAGAGGGCCTCACCCATGTGGCAGGTGGGCGCCGGGTCCAGGTAGATGAACTGCTTCGCCCGCGTCTTGGAGGGACCCGCGGCGAAGAGGGCTACTTCCTCGCCCCTTTCCACCAGCTCGTCCACGAGGAGCTTGAGCACCCTCTCTATTCCCCCATATCCCTCGGGGGGAACCGGGATCCACACCGGTGCGACTATCGCTATGCGCATTGCCTACAACCTCCTCTGAGCTGTATTTGCGAACCCCCAAGGGGGGTTTCGTTTGCGGATAAGGAAGATGGCGTGCCCCCACCGCTCATACGGCAGCCACTCTGAGCTGACCATTCAAGGCACGGCTCCCGCACGGAGCGACCCAACATTTCCGACATCGTGGTTATTAAGCTGTCGCTCCACCTATAAATCATTTCCCTTTTCCCGCTCGTATAAACCAAGACGGGGGAAGGGTCCCGCGGGTTCCGTGATACGCATGCCATTTGCGGCGACCGTGGATTTAACGCGCGATTATGGGTATAAACAAATTGAACGGTATCGGCCCCGAAAGACGAGGTTGGATGCGAGATGGCAAGAGGCACGGAGGTGCTCTGCCTGGAGGGCGGCGGGGGGCTTCCCTTCATCGTCAGCGAGGTCCCGCGACAGTCGCTGATCATCAAGGAGGGGGAGTACTTCCTCTTCACCTACGAGAACGGGGACATGGGCCACGGCAACCGCGCCGGCCTCGGCCTCTACTACCGCGACACCCGCTTCCTCTCCACCCTGGAGACGCGCATCGAGGGCATGCAACCCCTCTTTCTCTCCTCCTCCGCTGAACGGGGCTACATGGCGAACATCCACCTCTCCAACCCGGATGTCATGACCGGTGAAGAATGGACCATCCCCCAGGACGCCGTAAGCATACGGCGCAGCCGGCTCATCCAGGACGGCCTCATCGAGAGGATATACGTGCGCAACTACCATACCGCGCCGGTGCACTTGCGCCTGAGCCTCAGCCTGGCCTCCGACTTCGCGGACATCTTCGAGGTGCGCGGCATGCGCCGCCCGCGCCGGGGCAGGGTGCACCGCCCCCGCGTGCAGGAGAGTGAGGTCCTGCTCTCCTACACGGGGACGGACCGCATGCGCCGCTCCACGCGCATCCTCTTCTCGCGTAAACCCGACGAGGTGCGCGGAGGCAGGGCCGGGGTGGAGGTGATCTTCGCCTTCCTCCTCGCTGCGGGCGAGGTGGATTTCTTCGACATGCACGTCATCCCCCTGGAGGAAGGGGAGGAAAAGAAGCCCGCCAAGTTCCTCGCGGCGAGGACGGCCCTGCGGCGCTCCTACGAGGAATGGGTGGAAGACACCGCCCGCATCGAGACGGACAACAACGTGTTCAACCTCATCGTGCAGCGCAGCGTGCGCGACCTGCGCGCCCTGCACACCCGCACCCGCTACGGGGACATCGTAGTGGGGGGCGTGCCTTGGTACTCCGCGCCCTTCGGCAGGGACGCCCTCATCGCCTGCTACCAGACGCTCATGTTCAAGCCGGAACTGGCGCGGGACAGCCTCTTCTTCCTCGCCGCCTTTCAGGGAAGGGAGGTCAACGACTGGCGGGACGAGGAGCCGGGGAAGATCATCCACGAGATACGCCAGGGTGAGATGGCCCGCATGAGCGAGATCCCCCACACCCCTTACTACGGGTCGGTGGACGCCACCCCGCTCTTCCTCATCCTGGTGAGCGAGTACCTGAAGTGGACCGGCGACCTGGATGCCTTCCGGCGCCTCGAGGAGAACGTGGAGCTCGCCCTGCGCTGGATCGACGAGTACGGCGACCTGGACGGCGACGGTCTGGTCGAGTACAGCCGCCGCAGCTCCATGGGCCTGGCCAACCAGTACTGGAAGGATTCGGGCGACTCCATACTTCTCCCAGGGGGGCGCCTGCCCTGCATGCCGGTGGCCACCGTGGAGACGCAGGGGTACGTCTATTACGCGAAGCGGCGCATGGGGGAGCTCTACCTCGACCTCGGCGAGGATGAAAAGGGTAAGCGCATGCTGGAGGGGGCCGAATCGGTAAGGCGCAAGGTGGAGGAGCTCTTCTGGGACGAGGAGCTCGGCTTCTACGTCCTCGCCCTGGACGGCGAGAAGCAACCGGTGCGCGTGGTCTCCTCCAATGCCGGCCAGCTCCTCTTCACCGGCCTCCCTTCCCGGGACAGGGCGAAAAGGGTGGCGCAAAGGCTCATGGAGAGCGACATGTTCTCGGGATGGGGCATACGCACCCTGAGCGAGAAGACGCATTACTACAACCCCATGAGCTACCACAACGGCAGCATCTGGCCCCACGACAACGCCTTCATCCTGCGGGGCATGAAACGCTACGGCGAGGAGGCTGCCTGCCTGAATCTGGTGGAGGGGCTTTCCAGGGCCTGCATGCGCATGGAGAACCTGCGCCTGCCGGAGCTCTTCTGCGGCTTCCGGCGCACCCTCTTCGACGAGCCGGTCCCCTACCCGGTGGCCTGCAGCCCGCAGGCCTGGGCCTCCGGCAGCGTCTTCCTCATCCTCCAGTCCATGCTGGGCATCTCACCCGACGCGCGCCGCGGGGCGGTCTACATCAATAAGCCGTGCCTGCCGCGGTGGCTGGAGAAGGTGCACCTGCTGAACATGCGGGTGGGGGACTCCCGCCTGGGCCTGCTCTTCCGGCGCGAGGCCGGGCTCACCGTCTTCAGCGTCACCGAGAAGGAGGGCGACATCCGCGTGGTCATCGAGGAGTGACCGCCTCCTCCGATGAGCGAGACCACGGACCCCTACCGCCCCCACATGCTCTACGCAAGGGCGGATCGTCATGGCCGTCTGGGCTTCGTCTGCCGGCGTCAGGTCGTCGTCTGTTAACGGCCGCTCTTCACATCTCCAACCTCGGCATGTGGAGGCCTCACCCCCTTCTTTTTCAGGAAAAAATAGCCGGTGAGTGATAGAATTGTCGCTGTTGCCATGGACATGCACATCCACAGGAGCCAGTGGATGCCATCCGATGCCTCAGCCGTTTCTTCGTCAGGAACCCCCTCCTGCAGCAGTGCCACCTCCGTGTCCCGGACCTCCTCCTCGGGCTGATCTGTCGACGCCTCTTGCTGGGTCGCTTCCGCCTGTGGTGAGGCGCTTTCCATAGGCGCTAAAGTGGGGGAGGCCACCGCCCCCCCGGAAACGCCACCGGGCACCGCCGGGACAGCCTGCCCGTTACCCGCGTCTCCAAGCGCCGACCCCGCATGGACGGCCACCGGGAAAGGCTTCCCCATCAGCGCGCAGGTGGCATAGGACGTCACCCATAAGGGGTTCATCTCCCTCCCCTGCATCCAGAAGAAACGGCCATCGGGGGCCTGCATGGAGCGGAGGAAGCCCAGGGGTGTGTTCCCGTTCTTCGACCATGCCGCACCTGCCGGGTCCTGGCCCACGGAGGTCAGGGCCTGGACACACCAGGCGGTCGCCGCCGCGTCCGACGAGGGAGATTGAAAGGAGAAGCCACCGTCCGGGTTCTGGATGGCATGGAGGTACGCCAGCGCAGCCTCGATGGCGGGGTCCCCGCACGGCACCCCTCCCGCCCTGAGGGCCATGACGGAGGCGGCGGTCATGTCCGGGTTGCTCGCGGCACCGGGGCTGTTGCCCCAGCCTCCGTCCGGGTTCTGGACCGATTTCTGCCACTGCACCGCTCCCGGTGGGACCGCGACCCCCGCCGCCTTGTATGCGAGGATGCCGAAAGCGTTGGAGTTGACGGCATCCCCGATGTTCCCGGCCGGCCCCTGGTAGGCGCGCACCTTTGCCACCAAATCAACCCCACCGAAAGAATAGGGGTTACCACCTCCCGCCACTACCGCCAGCAAGGTCCTCTCATAATCGGTGACGCTCCGCCAGTTCGCTGACTGAGTCGCCAGAAAGTCCAGGGGAGACCGGCCGTTCGACCTCACCCGCCCCACTTCGACATCGGCCGCCCTGAGAGCCATGATGCACCAGGCGGTGACGCTGTCCTGCCCAGCATCACCCCTCCCCGGCTCACAGAAACCACCGTCAGCGACCTGCCGAGACCGTATGAAGGCCAAGGCCTCCTCCATCCCGGCATGGGCGGCCTGCGGCGGCAACAACCAGGCCAGCGAGGATAGCAAAAGGAAAACCGCCGCGGTTGCCCTGGCCTTTAAATATGCCTTGCCAGTAGATGGGAGAAACGCGCCGCCCGTGGACTCCGAGGGACTCCTGCCCTCTCCACTTCCCGCGCAGGCGACATAAGATCCCCGCCTACATGCCGATACCTCGGGAACGTCATTTTTCAAGAACCTCATCTGCAATCCCCCAAACCTCTGCCGGCATTATGCTCCATCACCTCAAAGGCGGTCCCCGCCGGCGCCATCTCCTCTTTTCCGCCACTGCCCTCCACAGCCGCCAGCTGCTCCGCCGCTTCCACCCACGTTTCTTCCATATAGTGGTATCTACAACGGTCTCGGTATCGCTGCAGCATCACCGCCACGGACCTACCCAGAACCAGCACGAAGACCAGGTTTCCCGCCGCATGCATGAGGTCGAACCAGAAGCTGGCCGCGCAGGTCGCCACGTAGGAGGCCAAGCTCGACGGGTAGATGAAGGATAGCCAGTACCACAGGTTCAGTATCCAGCCGAAGAGGAACCCCCAGAAAGTGGTGAGCACAGCGATAGGCGCCATCCTGATCTTGCCCCTCAGTAAGCGGGAAAGCGCCCCCCCGCTTACCCCTGACATCCCCCACGCGAGCATCTGCCATGGCGTCCACGGGCCATGGCCCAGAAAGAGGTTGCTCAAGAGGGCGATCAGGGATCCCACTAAAAATCCGGATTCTTCCCCCAGCACGAAACCCGAGAGCACGGCGACGAAGGTGGCCGGCTGTACCCCCGGAAGAGCGGCGAAGAGAACCCTTCCCGCGGCTCCCGCCGCAGCTAGGGCGCCTACCACCGCCACTTCCCGTGACCCGTAATCCCCCTTTTCGAAGCGGAGAAAGAGAGAGGCCAGCACCAGCAATGCGAGCATGACCGAGTTCAACGACCAGTTGGAGAAGGGCGCAACCCCTAAAACGCCCAGGAAGACGAGAACGGGAACAAGGGCCACGAGCAATGAACGCAAAGCCCTCCTCGCCCACGTGTCGCCCGTCTCTCTGCCTCTCACCTTGCAAAGCCTCCTCCGCCTCTCAGGACCGAACAGCCAGCGCTTCGCCGGTACGCCCGGAGAGCCGGCCGTGTCACGCCGCCAGCCCGGCCGCTCTTCTTAAAACCCCCGGAAGGGGCCACCGGACGCATGGTCTTCCCCGCCACGCGGCAAGCGGTTCCGCATGCGGGCGCCCAGAACCTGCCTCCAGCGAGTATCCGACTTCCTACTCCGCATCAGCGCCTCGCTCCTCGCGCATCCGCCTCAAAATGGCAATCCCCTCCTCCTCGCGGATCACGCCGGGGAAGAAGCCATCCAGCAACCTGTTGACCTGGGGGGAGAAAAAGAGGGAGCCGCCGAGGATCTCCTCCGCGCGTCCGCTGGCGACGGCCATCCCACCTCCGAGTATGGATGCCCTGTCCGCGAGGGCCGCCGCGAACTCCACGTCATGCGTAACAGCGAGCACCGTGCACCCCTCGCTGCCGTGCCCCCTCAGGACCTCGAGCACCCGCTCCTTGCCCGGGTAATCCATCCCCCTCGTTGGTTCGTCCAGAATGACGAGTTCCGGAACCGGCGGCAGCAGGGCGCAGGCCAGCACTAGCCTCTCCTTCTCGCCGCAACTGAGGTCGCGGGGGTTTCGTTCCGCCATCTCCCCCAGCCCGAATGCATCCAGCTGTTCCCTCACCGTCGCCTCTGCCCCAGCCACCTGGCATCCCCGCAGTCGCATGGTGCGCATCAACTCCTCCCGCACAGTGGGCGAAACGAGGTAGGTGTTCGGGTTCTGTGGGCAGTACGCCAGCCGGCTCGCCAGCCCCGGTAGCCGCTCCTCGCTCGGCATCAATCCAAACAAGCAGACCTTTCCCCTCGTAGGCGGAAGCAACCCGAGCAAGCAGCGCAGGAGGGTGCTCTTGCCGGCCCCGTTCTCACCCATGACCACCATGCGTTCACCTTTTTCTAGTCTCAGGTCCACCCCGCGCAGCGCCTCGATCCCCGCCGGGTAGACATGCCAGAGGGACCGTGCAGCCGCGACCACCTCACGGCCATCGTCACCGGCGACCACCTCCCGGCAGGATTCCCACCGCCGCAGACACGCCGATCCGGCATCCGGGAGCAACCGCCTTGCCTCGTTAACGGTTAATGGTATTTTCTTCCATCCAGCACAGGCGAACATGCGCGACACGGGGGGCAGGAAAGACCTCCTGCCGCCCCACCAGTTCGCTGCCTCCGCGGGGGTGCCGTCAAACACCACCTCCCCCCGCTCCATGTGCACCACGCGCGTGGCGTGATGAAAACAGCGCTCCAGGCGGTGCTCGGACATGATCACCGTGGTTCCCGACTCCTCGTGGACCCGCCTCACCACCGTCAGCAGCTCCTCCGCGCTCAAGGGATCCAGTTGCGAGGTGGGTTCGTCAAGGACGAGTATCCGTGGGTGCAGGGCGAGGACTGCTGCCAGCAGCACCTTCTGCGCCTCACCCGCCGACAGCTCGGGGATGAACGAGCGGCGCAACCGGGAGATGCCCATGCCCGCCATCATCTCCTCGACCCTCTTTCTTATCAACGTCTCCGGCAGTCCGGCGTTCTCCAACCCGAAGGAGACCTCTTTCTCCACCGTGGTGCTCACCAGCTGCTCCTCGGGATTCTGGAAGACCATGCACACGCACCTCGATAGCTGCCGGGTCGTGGCCGCGGGCGCTTCCATGCCGCAGATTCGCACCCTGCCCCTGATGCGACCCCCGTGAAAGTGGGGGATGAGGCCGTTGGTCAGCCGCATGAGGGTGGTCTTCCCGCAACCGGTGGGTCCGGTGAGGAGGACGAACTCGCCCTCCTCGATTTCAAGGTTGATATCCCTGATGGCCGGCTTCTCCTGCCGGGGATACCAGTAGCTCACATTCTCGATCTCAACCAGGGCCATCTTTTCCAGCTCCAGCCGATTATCGCCAGGCACGCGAACTCCCCACAGAGGGCCGCCACCGCCCATGCCTCCAGGCCTCGCAGGGGATTCGAGAGGGTGGGGAAATAATCGTAGTCCCCCTTACCCAACACGGACATGAGCACCACAACGGCGACCCCCGCGAGGGAAAACACGCCGAAGAAGGGATCCCTTGCCCTGAAAGGCGTGCGCCTGCGGGTGGCCTTTCCGCTGCCGAAACCCCTCGCGCTCATGGACTCGGCTATGCAGGCAGCGCGGTCCAGGAGGCCCTGGAAAAGGGCCGCCAAGAACGGCAGGTGAGCCCTCATCCGCTGCCATGCGCCTCCCTGCAGCCTCTCCCCCCTCACCAGCTGAACCTCTTTCATCTCCCTCGCCTCTACCACCATGCTGGGATAGAGACGTATCGCTATGGCGGCGGAGAGGGAGGAGCGAGAGGATATCCTGGCAAGGATATCCAGGAGCCCGTCAGGGCTGATAGCGGTACTCGCCAGCCCGAACACCATCATCACCAGGAGGAGGCGGAATGCGGAAACGGAGCCGTAAACCAGGGATTCCAGCGTGATGTCGAGCTTTCCCAGAAGCGGCACGTGAGGACCGTACACCAGCACATGCTCCCCGCGGTGGTTCACCAGCGGGTTGACCATAACCACGAGCAAGGCCATGAAGAGGCCGAGTCGCAGGTGAGGCCCGGTCTCCCTCGCCACATCCGCGAGCACCACAAGCGACCACACTCCAGCTCCCGCCAGGCACAGGTATACGGGATGTCGGAGGAGTAGGATGAGCGCCAGCAAGGAGAAGACCACCGTGGCCGCTATCGCGGGGTGCAGGCCGTGGAAGACGGTATCCTTGTGTCGGTACAGGGGAAGCGGTTTCATCTCGCCTCCATGGGAACAGGCAGGCTTCCCTCGCCCTCCAGCGCCACCCAGGCGGGAACGGGGCTCCCCACGAGGGGCCTTCCCTCCGTTAGGCTCATGATGGCCTCCCGCAGACCACGCTCATCGCACCCCGCGACCAGGAGGACGGAGCGTCCGTCCCCCAACCTAGGTCCCGTGGCCAGCACTACCCCCGCACTACGAGAAAAACTCCCGGCCAGGCCGCCTCTGCCGTCCATGACCTTTAGCGCCCCTTCCTCGAAGAAGGCTAGGAGACCTGCTTTGCGGGCATTGACCTGGCTATCCCGAAGATATGTGTTATTTTCCATCTCTTCCCATACACCCACCACCACCGTGTACTCTCCCGTCCGCGGCGACCAGTCACGGTCAAGGCTCGCGCGCTCGCAGCGGCCTACTTCCTCCTCCAGGATGCGCGCCACCTCCGCCGCCTCTTCCTCGTCGCCCGGAGTGCCGACCACCACCACGTGGTCCGGCCTCTCCCCCCCGTAGCCGAAGCGGAATGCCTCAACATAGCACCCTGCGAGGAAGGTGGTGAACATGGAGTAATCCCAGGGATGGTAATCGAAAACCAGCCAGTCCCCCTCGTTCACCAGGTATTCCCCGGCTCCCACGTCGGCCAGGTGGCCATTCACGTAAAAGAACCAGTCGACCTTCTCGCCTCCCACCGTGACCGCGTCATACCGTGAGCGGACACCGTCTATGCCCTGGATAAAACCCCCGCCATACGCCGTCTCCACCTCGGCTACCCGCTCGAGCGCGCGCATGGCAGTGGCGTTCCCCTCCACGCGCGTCCAGGTGTCCTTGTGAACCCTGGAGCCGAAATCAGCACTGACCGTTATCCTCACCTCCCTAGAGGTCCGCTCCCGGTTCCAGGGCATGAGAGCGCACCCACGCAAGAGGAAGAAAACGGCCGCCGCCGTCAGGGCGAACGCCACCGCCCTCCTTCCCATGGTGGCTAGGCTTCTGCTCCTCAACCCGCATTCAGCTCCTGTACTTCCCGCAGCACTTTTGGGAGCACACATAAAGGGCTCCGGGCAGGGAGTTTCCTCCCTGCCCTTCTCGGGAGTCGACCGCAAGAGGCTCATCAACATCGAGGGGTTTCGCCAGCCGTCCAGCCTCACATGCCACCCAGTGATCCCCGGACGGCCGGCTTCCTCACCACCCCCTTTCCGCCGCGACGGCCTATACCTCGCGGCAAAGCGTCAGTAGATGTCTTTCAAGGTCGCACCCAGCTCGCAGTGTCCGCCGTCGATGGAGCCCCGGTAGTTGAAATACATGACCCTCTCAACTACCACTCCCCGGTCCGCATAGAGCGCGTAGGCCCTTTCCGTGGGTCTGGCGCTCCTCAAGGCTATGGTCTTGCGTTTGCCAGCCTCCACGCTGAAGCTGATGGTCTCGCCACCGCCGAAGAGGGGGGCGCACACGACCCATGCATCAGCTTTTCCTGGGTTCGAGACGCAGATATACTGGTCGAAACGCGCTTCGGTGTACCCTTCGGCCAGGCACCAAAAGTTGCTAGCCATGGGTGCGCCAACGGCGCAGTTCCCATCGCTCCAACCATACCGGTAGCGGAAATAAAGTGGGCGCTCCGCGTGTATGGGCACGTCGGAGCTAACAGAGAGGCCGAGCTCCTCCCCGGGGCCCGCCTCCTGGTTAACATCGATGGTGAGGCGCTTCCTGGCCTCTACCACGTATTTTTTCCTCAAGGGAGGCTGTCCCGCGTCCTGGTATAGG
>CAKZMC010000148.1 GCA_937128055.1 uncultured Actinomycetes bacterium
CCATGGAGTTTCTTAATAGCTGGTATGATTCGAACAAGCATAGGGATAATGTGTCCACCATGTAGTGAACCAGCGCAGCCGGTTGCTTTTCATGTTCGGGGAAAACTATAATGTTTGCGGAAAAGTCCCATGATGGTGGAAGTAAAGCAAGGTCGCAGCCATGGATGCAGCAGCGCGCTCTCACATCCCCCGAAAATCACCCGTCTGGAGAGACGGGGTTTCCAGCCCCCTTTACATAGATTCCGGAAACCCATCGCTTGAGCAAACCGCACGAGGAGATAACGCGGCAATTTCTGTGAAGGAGGGTATGTTATGGCCAGGGAGTTGAAGGAAGTCTACCTCATCGACGCCTGCCGCACCGTCTTCGGCAAGTCGCGCCCCGACGGCATCTTCGCCCAGACGCGGGCCGACGACATGGTGGTCAAGGTCATCCGGTCCCTGCTGGAGAGGAACCCGGAGGTGCCCAAGGACAAGATCGACGACAACGTATGGGCCGCCACCACGCAGTGGGGCGACCAGGGCCTGACCATCGGACGCACCACGGCCATCCTGGCGGGGCTGCCGGTGACCACCCCCGGCTGTGCCGTCGACCGCATGTGTGCCGGTGGACTCACCGCAGCCTGCTTCGGTGCCTCCGAGATCCAGGTGGGCGCAGCCGACCTGGTGATCGCGGGCGGGGTGGAGCACATGTACCGCCATCCCATGGGAGAGGGGGCGGACCCCAACCCCCGTTTCCTGGCGGAGAAGCTGGTGGACCAGAGCGCGCTTAACATGGGCATGACGGCGGAGAACCTGCACGACATGTACCCCGACATCACCAAGGACATGTGCGACGAGTACGCGCTCCTCTGCCAGCAGAAGGCCAAGAAGGCCCTCGACGAGGGCAAGCTCGCCAAGACCATGGCTTCCATGACGGTGTGGACGGGCAACGGGTGGAAGGTGGCTGACAAGGATGAGCAGCCACGTCCCGACGCCACCCTGGAGGGCATGAAGGAGCTGCGCACCCCCTTCCGGGTCAAGGGCAGGGTGACCCCGGGCAACGCCTCCGGCCTCAACGACGGCGCGGCAGGCGTCATCCTCGCCTCGGAGAGGGCGGTCAAGGAATACGGCCTCAAGCCCAAGATGCGCCTGGTGCAGTACGCCTTCGCCGCGGTCAAGGCGGAGATCATGGGGCTGGGCCCCGTGCCCGCCACCAAGAAGGTCCTGGAGCGGGCGGGGATGAAGTTCGACGACCTCGACATCATCGAGCTCAACGAGGCCTTCGCCGTGCAATGCGTGGTCTTCATGAAGGAGTTCGGGATGAAGCTCCTGGATGACCCCCGCCTCAACCCCTGGGGAGGGGCCATCGCCTTCGGCCATCCCCTGGCCTCCTCGGGGTGCCGGCTCATGGCGCATCTGGCATACGAGTTCGAGGAGAACACCAAGGCCAGGTACGGCCTCACCGCCCTCTGCGTGGGCCTGGGTCAGGGCGGCGCCGTGATCTGGGAGAACGTCCAGAACTGAGAGGAGGAGGAGGAGGGAAAGGAGGATATCATGCCCGAGGAGTTGGTCACCCACTTCAAAGATACCTATAACGACTCTCCAGCAGGAAAGATCGCCATCGTCACCATGGACAACGGCGAGGACTACCGCAAGCCCAACAGCTTCGGCCTGGGCGGCCTGGCCAGCCTCAACGAGTGCCTGGACCGCATACTTGAGCAGGGCGACGTGAAGGCCATGGTGGTCACCGGGAAGCCCTTCATCTTCGCGGCGGGAGCCGACCTCACGCAGGTCCCCCTGGTGGAGACCAGGGAGCAGGCACTGGAGATCGCAAGGGCTGGGCACGCCGCCTTCAAGCGGATCATGGACCTGCCCTTCGTCACCGTGGCCGCCGTGAACGGCGTGGCCCTCGGTGGAGGCCTGGAGATCGCGCTGGCCTGCAAGTGCCGCACCGCGGCCTCCAGCGTGGAGCACATCGGCTTCCCCGAGTGCTTCCTGGGGCTCATCCCGGGATGGGGAGGGACCACTCTGCTGCCCAAGCTCATCGGCCCCGAGAAGGCGCTGCAGGTCATCATCCACAACGCCCTCAACAACAACCGCATGATCAAGGCCCGCGAGGCTTTCGAGATGGGCATCATGGACCGTATCTTCGAGCCGGTGGACCTCCTGGACAAAAGCTTCCAGTTCGCCGTGGACCTGGTGCTGGGCAAGGAGAAGGTGGAGAGGCCCGAGCCCGACTGGTCCAACCTTGACGCCCTCTGCGAGCAGGCCAAGGCCTTCGCCGACTCCAAGGTGCACGGCAACTCGCGGGCGCCATACATAGCCATCGAGAACATCCGCGCCGCCAGGGACAACACGATAGAGGAGGGCTTCGCCCTTGAGGACGAGGCCCTGGCGGAGCTCATCCCCTCGCCCCAGATGCAGGCGGGCGCCTACGCCTTCGACCTCACCCAGCGCCGGGCCAAGAGACCGGTGGGCGTGCCCGAAGGCCAGCCGCTTCCGGTGCGCAAGGTGGGCATCCTGGGCGCGGGACTCATGGGCAGCCAGCTGGCGGTGCTCTTCCTGCGGCGCATGAGGATCCCGGTGGTCATCAAGGACATCAAGCAGGAGTTCGTGGACAAGGGCATGGGCTACATCACCCAGGAGATCAACCGCCAGGCCGAGAAGGGGCGCATCGACAAGGACAAGGTGCCCTGGATGCTGAGCCTGGTGGAGCCAACCCTCGACTACGCGGACATGGCCGACTGCGACTTCATCATCGAGGCGGTGCTTGAGGAGATGCCCGTCAAGAAGCAGGTCTTCGGCGAGATCGAGGAGTATATAGCGGAGACGGCCATCCTGGCCACGAACACCTCCTCCCTCTCGGTGACGGAGATGGCCTCCGACCTCAAGCACCCCGAGAGGGTGGTTGGCTTCCACTTTTTCAACCCGGTGGCCGCCATGCCCCTGCTGGAGATCATCAAGGGGGAGAAGACCGGTGACACCACCCTCATCACCGCCGTGGACACCGGCCGCAAGCTTGGCAAGCGCTGCGTGCTCTGCAAGGACGCGCCCGCCTTCATCGTCAACCGCCTGCTGTTGCGCTCCATGGTGGAGACGCTGAAGCTGGTGGACGAGGGCAACGACTTCAAGGAGGTGGACGACGCGCTCTGGGCGCTGGGGACCCCCATGCCTCCCTTCGTGCTGCTGGCCCTGGTGGGTCCGGCCATCGCCCTGCACACCGGGGAGACCCTGGCCGCCGCCTTCCCCGAGCGCTTCGTCGTCAGCGAGAACTTCAAGGAGCTGGTGGCGCGCAAGAAGCCCGGCGTCTACGGCCCCGACGGGCAGGTGGACCCCGAGGTGCGCGAGTTCTGGAAGCAGGCCGACCCGCCCAAGAAGATCAGCCCCCAGGAGATGCGCGACCGCGTGAGCGAGGCGCTGGCCGACGAGTGCTGGCGCATGCTGGAGGATGGGGTGGTTGAAGCGCCGGAGGAGATCGACATCTGCATGATATTCGGCGCTGGCTACCCCTTCTACATGGGCGGCCTCACCCGCTACCTCGACTACGCCGGTTACTCGGAGAAGGTGAGGGGGAAGAAGTTCCACCCCGACGCCTAACGGCGTGAGCAAGACGAGGGCGGCTCCCCCGGCGGGAGCCGCCTTTTCTACGCTTGTGAACGCTGAAACCGAGGCCAGGACATCCTGATGATCGGTGAGGGGATTCCCTTTTCGTGCGAGCGACGGGAGAGGAAGATGGCAAAGAAGTCGGTGGTAGTGCTGGTGGTCCTGGCATCCGCGTGCCTGCTGCTGGCGACGCGGGGCGCGATACCAAACCCCTGGCCCAGTATAGGGTCACGGAGTTCTGGGACAAGGTGAAAAAGACGGGTGATACCAGCGCGGCCGGACATTTATCCGCTTGCGGTATTGATGAACTGAGTCTGACCGTCAAAGACGATGCGAGGGCAAGGCAGCCCCTGGCCGCTCTCCTGGGAAAGATCGATCTGCAGATAAACGGGGAAAGAGTCGGAGTCAGCAAGGTTAAGAACGTCGTCGTGGCGGTATTCAAAGTGCCCGACATGGATTACCTCAAGGAGAAGGTGGAGGGAATCATAACGGGATACCGGGACAGGTATGCCGAACTCATCAGGACCATGACCGAGGATCAGATCGAGGACATGGCGTTGGACAACGTCATCGATGCGATCAACGAAGCGCCCATGGTGGAAAAGACCCTGGAGATAGAGTGTGAATGGAACAAGAACGTGGAACAGTGGGTGATGACCTCCAACCCGCTGGACAGCCTGGGCCTGGACAAGGTGATAAAGGAGTTCCAGGCGCTGTAGCCCGTCCGGGTCCCCGGGAGCAAGGCTGCCGATTGAGGCCGTCGTGCCGCCGGGATGGCGCCGGCGCGCCGGGTGAAATATCATTGATGCATGCTGCCTGAAGGCTTCTTCCTGCACCGTGACGAGGAGACCATCTGGCCGGCCTCGGCCAACGTGCTGCTCATAAGGGACGCCGACGGCGCCGTCCTGGTGGACGTGGGCTGCGGCAAGGAGGGGGTCTACCTCAGGCTCAAGGATTTCCTCGCTTCGCAGGGCATGCGAATCGGCGACGTGCACACCGTGGTGCTCACCCACGCCCACCCCGACCACATGGGGGCCATGCGCTACCTGCTGGAGGAGACAAGCCCGCGCATCTTCCTGCATCCCTTCGAGATACCCCTTGCAGCGGAGCCTTCCCGTCTGAACGGCACCTTCGACATGGCCTTGCCCCTGAGCTACGGCATCAATCCCTTCAAGCTGGAGAGGCCGGACATACTGGATTACTTCCAGGCCAGCGGGTGCCCCATGGCCAAGGCCGACGCCACGGACGTCATAGACCCCGACGGCGAGCTCGCGCTGGGGAAGTTCAGGTTGCGGGTGGTGGTGACGCCCGGGCATGCCAACGGCCTCGTCTCCCTCTTCGAGCCCGGTAGCGGCATGCTCTTCGCCGCCGACGCCGTGGGGGACGTGGTGGCCTGGTACTCCCCTTCCTCGGGAGGGCTCACGGGGTTCCTGAGTGGTTTGGAAAGGCTTTCCATGCTTGACGCCGCTTTCCTCGTTCCCTCCCACGGTGGGATAAGCGCGTCGCCGGCGCGGGAAATAGAGAGGACGAGGGAGCGCCTGCTGCGGCGCGAGGGCAAGATAATCCGTGAGCTCGCGGGGGGGCCGCTCCCCTTCCCCGAGCTGGTTGCCCGCATCTTCAAGAACCCCCTCATCGCCTTCTTCCCCGGTCCGCAGATCCTACAGTGCCACCTGGACAAGTTGCAGGGGGAGGGCCGCGTACGCCTCCGCGGGCGCGAGGACGGTTTCCTGGTGGAGCTCACCGGCCGGACATGAACGGGGTCAGGCACCGCTCACGAACGGGGTCGAGCCCCGCTAATTCTCTCCCGCGTAGGCAACAAGCGAGGCGTGACTCCAGGGTTTTGACACCGGAAGAGGGGGAAAAGGCAACAGATGAGGTCTGACCCCAAGGTGTTGACCATGGAGGATGTTGAGCGATGCAAGGAGTAATATACGAAGAAGTGGTCAACGCGCTCTTTAGCCTCTGTTTTGCGGCGATGGTCGTGTGACCGGAGGGTTGGTGGTCGTGTTTCCGGGAGGACGCAGCGGGGATTTACGAAGGGATGATGAACATGAAGACCTGTCCACAGTGCGGGGCCGCTAACCGGCCCGAGGCGCGCTTCTGCGTAAGATGCGGGGCGGTGCTGGAGACACAGGAACCGGCACCTCCGCCGGCAGCGACCCCTCCCGCCGCCGCGCCGCCCCCGGCGGGGACCGGCCCCCCTGCCCCTCCGGGGGCACCGATGGCGACCCCTCCCGCCGCCGCGCCGCCGCCGGCTCCCGTTGTGCCGCCCCCGGCGGCAACACCCTATCCCCAGGCCGTGGCCGCCCCGCCGCAAGCGGCCGCGCGGGCTCCCGTGCCGGCGCCGATGGCGCGGGCGGCCGGGAAGAAGACGAGGGGAGCGGTCTTCTGGATCGGGGCGGTAATAGTCCTGATGGCCGGCGCGCTCGTCCTGGTGAGCACCTTCATGAGCTGGGGCACCGGTCCGCGCGGTTACCTCTCCCTCTCCGGGTGGGACTGGTTCGATATAGGGAAATCCGGCGGCGGGGGTGCTGGCGACGTGGTCAACCCCTTCTTCGTCTACTCCGGGGGTTACCCCATGTTCACCGGCCTCTGTTCCCTCATCGCGGGGGGATTGCTGGCCTTCATCGGCCTGCTCATGCTCCTGGCCAGGAGCAGGGCACTGGGCGGCATCGCCATCTTCCTCGCCGTCATCTCACTGGGCATGGCGGTGACCAACCTCACCACCATCCTGCGCACCGAGGGCATAAGCCTGGGCATCGGCATGTACCTCTTCATGGTCTTCTCCTTCCTGAGCATCGTGGGGGGAGGGATGTCGCTCTCCGGCTGATTTCCCGGCGCCCGGCCTTGCTCGCCCAGGTTCGGAAACATGGCGGACGCCTTGTTGCGGATATAAAAGGCATGTCCTATAATAGGAAACGCCGAGAGGCATGACATGGGCGGTGAGAAGCCGCCGCGAGAAGGGCAAGACCGGCGGAATAGAGATTGTGGCCACGAAGGCTGCGGCCTTCGTGGCTTTTTTTACGGGGAACCGCCCGGTGAGGGGCGGCGCCTAGGGAATGTAAGAGAGGGAGCGCGGAACATGGTGACGGCGGTACGCAACTTCTTCAACAGGCGGGCAGATAGCTGGGACGAGGAAAACGCCGCGCATAGGAGGGCGGTGAGCGAACGCATCATCCGCGGCCTCGGGATCAAGCCGGGAAGCAGGGTGCTCGACGTGGGTTGCGGCACCGGCCTTGTCATACCCTGGCTGCTGGAGGCGGTCGGTAAGGACGGACACGTCACCGCCCTGGACGTCGCGGAGCGCATGCTCGCCATGGCCCGTGAAAAACACGGAAGCCCCAACCTCGAGTTCATCCACGCCGATATCGCGGACACCCCCTTCCTCGAAAGCTCTTTCGACGAGGTGGTCTGCCACAACTGTTTCCCGCACGTGGCCGACAAGAGGAGGGCGGCGGAGGAGATGTTCCGCATCCTCAAGCCGGGGGGAAGGGTCACGGTATGCCACAACGAGAGCCGGGATGAGGTCAATGCCCTGCACCGCTTCATCGGTGGCGAGATCGGACTGGACCTGCTCCCCTGCATAGACGAGATGGAGGAGATTTTCTCGTGCGCCGGGTTCGTGGACGTCTGCGCCCACGACGGCGAGGACATGTTCGCGCTGCGGGCGCGCAGGCCCGCGACCTGATGGGGACGGGCGGTACGGGATACGGGCCTGCAGGCCCTTCTCATGCGCGGGGAGGCGTGCGCGGCCGGTCCGCGGGCGGACTCCGACTCCGAAGACGAGGCTTTAAACGGAGGTGAGGCGGATGCCCAAGGTGATGGTGTGCGGGAGGGGAGGCAGTGGCAAGAGCACCCTGGTGGCCCTCCTCGCGAGGGAGCTCGCGACGCGGGGAAAGGTGCTGGTGGTGGACGCGGACGAGTCCAACCTGGGCTTGGGGGGCATGCTGGGGATGGAGCCTCCCGAGAAGACCATCATGGGCCTTTTGGGTGGCAAGCGGGCCGTGGGCGAGAGACTCATGGCCCGCCTCAGGGGCGCGGGCGACGAGGAACTGCGGCTTTTCGACGATAGCCTGACCCCGGCCGACATGCCCGCGGACGTAGCCAGCGGGGACGGCACGCTTTCCATGGTAAGGGTAGGAAAGATCGAGCACAGCATGGAGGGCTGCGCGTGCCCCATGGGCGCGGTGGCGCGGTCGTTTCTCAAGGGCGTTTCCGCCCGGGACGGAGAGTGGGTGCTCGTGGACACCGAGGCGGGTATCGAGCATTTCGGCCGCGGGGTCGTGGAAGGCGCCGACTACGTGCTGGTGGTGGTCGACCCCTCGCAGGAAGCGGTGATACTCGCGGAGAAGGCGTGCCGTCTGGCGGAGGAGGCGGGGAAACCGCGCTGCGTGGTCGTGAACAAGGTGGACGCCGGGGTGAGGCAGGTCCTGGACGAGAAACTGGCCCGGTTGGGGCTTGACGCCATCGCCGAGGTACCCTATTCCGAGTCCGTGGCCCGGGCGAACCTCGAGGGCGAGACCGTGGCGGACGAGAAGCTGGACGCTACGGTCCGCGGCATCATCGCGGCGGTGGAAGCGGGCCTTAGGGCGTGATGCGGCGCGGACAGAGAGCGGCGCGGCTCCGAGAGGAGAGCCTGCTGCCCGGGGCCCCCGTCGCGCCGGCCCGCCGGCCCCGGGCGGATGGACGCGCCGGGTACTGGAAAAAGGTGGAAACCGTGAGGGGAAGAAAAGCAAAAAGACTTCGTGAAAGGATGGGGAAGATGGAGAAGAGAAGCACCATTGCCTCGATGACGCTGGTGGCCGTGGCCGTCGTCGCGCTTCTGCTCGCGGGGTGCGGCGGCGAAGGTGGCAGCGATAAGACGTCCGGCCCGGAGAGCGTGGTCGTCACCGACCTCGCGGGACGCGAGGTGGAGGTCGAGGTCCCCGCGGAGAGGGTAACGGCCATAGGGCCGGGAGCCCTGCGGCTGGTCTGCTACGCCGGCTGCGCGGACAAGGTGGTGGGGATCGAGAACATGGAGAAGCAGTGGTCCACGGGAAGGCCGTACATCATCGCCCACCCCGAGCTCCTCGACCTCCCGGTGATCGGGCAGGGTGGCCCGGATTCCACCCCCGATCCCGAGATGCTGCTCAGCGTGGACCCCGACGTGATCTTCGTGGCCTACCTGGTTGACGCGGCCAAGGCCGACGAGCTGCATGCGAAGACGGGCATACCCGTGGTGGTGCTGAGCTACGGGCAGCTCGGCACCTTCGACCAGGAGATATTCGAATCCCTCGCGCTCATCGGGGAGATCACCGGCGAGAGCGAGAGGGCGGAGGAAGTCATCGCGTACATCAAGGGCTGCCAGGACGATCTCAGGGAGCGCACCGCGGACATCCCGCAGGGCGAGAAGCCCGGGGTCTACGTGGGGGGCATAGGCATGAAGGGCATGCACGGGATCGAGAGCACCCAGGGCAACTTCCCTCCCCTGGACGCCATAGGCGCCGTGAACGTGGTGGACGAGACGGGCAGCAGGGGCAGCGTGATGATAGACAAGGAACAGCTCATCGCGTGGGACCCCGACATCATCTTCATCGACGAGTCCGGGCTGCAGATGGTCAAGGACGATTACGCTGGCAACCCGGGATTCTACAATACCCTCAAGGCGGTGAAAGAGGGCAGGCTCTACGGCTACCTCCCCTACAACTACTACACCACCAACATCGACACCGCCATCGCCGACGCGTACTTCATGGGCAAGACGGTGTTCCCGCAGGCTTTCGAGGACGTAGACCCGGAGGAGAAGGCCGACGAGATCTACGAGTTCCTCCTGGGTAAGGCCATGTACCAGCGCATGGCCGCCGATTTCGGCGGCTTCAAGAGGATCGACCTGGGCTCGCTCTGAGGGTTGGCCCGAGACGGTGGCTGGCCAGTCGGGCATGGAAACGCGGATAGGCTAGGTGAGGGGCAGGTGGACACGGCGGCTGCGGGGTCCGTGGGAGGAGCGTACCGCGCCTATACGCGGCGCAAGGCGCTCTTCATCGCCGGCGCCATCTCCGCAACGCTGGCGCTGGGCGTGTTCTCCATGACCCTGGGCTCCGCGGGCGTCACCCCTCTGGAGGTGTTGAAGGCCCTCGCCGGGCAGGCGGACCAGCGGACTGCGCAGATCGTCATCCACATCAGGCTGGTGCGCGTCCTGGCGGCCCTGGTGGCCGGGATAGGGCTGGCGGTGGCAGGTTGCGTCATGCAGGGCGTGCTCCTCAACCCCCTGGCCTCCGATTACACCCTCGGCGTGTCCCAGGGGGCCGCCTTCGGCGCCGCGCTGGCCATCGTGGCCATGGGGGCCGGCAGCGTGCAGAGCACGGGCGCCGACGCGGTGCTCATCAGGAACCCGTACCTGGTAACCGTGGCCGCCTTCGCGGGCGCCATCTCCGCCACCCTGGCCGTCCTCCTGCTGGCGAGGTACAAGGGGATCTCCCCCGAGGCCATGATCCTGGCGGGGATCGCCTTCGGCTCGCTCTTCTCCGCGGGGACGGTGATCACGCAGTATTTCGCCAACGACGTGCAGGTGGCGTCCATCGTCTTCTGGACCTTCGGCGACGTCGGTAGGGCTTCCTGGCAGGAGCTGGCGATCATGTCCGCGGTCACCCTTCCCGTCGCCGCCTTCTTCGTCCTCAACCGCTGGAATTACAACGCGCTGGAGAGCGGGGACGACACCGCGAAGAGCCTCGGAGTCAACGTGGGGCGCACGCGCCTGGCGGGCATGTTCCTGGCCTCGCTGGTGACGGCGGTGGCGGTCTCCTTCCTGGGCATCATCGCCTTCGTGGGGCTGGTGAGCCCGCACCTCGCCCGGCGCGTCATCGGGGGCGACCACCGTTACCTGATACCCGGCGCGTGCGCCGTGGGGGCCTTCCTGCTCCTGGCGTCGGACACCCTGAGCAGGACCATGGTCGCACCGGTGGTGCTCCCGGTGGGGGCGATAACCTCCTTCATGGGCGCCCCGCTCTTCCTCTACCTGCTGGCCAGGGGATACAGGAGGGCATGATGCTGGCGGTCGAGGGCGTCACCTTCAGCTACGGCACGAGGCGGGTGCTGGAGTCGGTCTCCCTCGAGGTCGCCAGGGGGGAGATCTGCTCCATCCTGGGGAACAACGGCGCGGGGAAGACCACCCTTTTAAAGTGCGCCCTCGGGATCCTGCGGCCACGCGCAGGCGCGGTGCTCGTCTCCGGAGAGGACGCCTCGCGTCTGGGACGCATGGAGATGGCGCGCCGCATGGGGTACGTGGCCCAGAGGGACGGCGCGGGCGCCAGGCTCACCGTCTTCGACGCCGTGCTCATGGGCCGCAGGCCGCATATCGGCTGGGGGGCGGGCACCGGGGACCTGAAGGTGGTGGAGGAGGTGATAAGCGCGCTCAACCTCGGCGACCTGGCCCTCCGCCACCTGGACGAGCTGAGCGGGGGGGAGCTACAGAAGGTGATGATCGCCAGGGCGCTGGCGCAGGAGCCCGGGTTCCTGCTGCTGGACGAGCCCACCAGCAACCTGGACCTCGGAAACCAGCTCGAGGTGATGGAGACGCTGCGGAGGGCGGTGGCGGAGAGGGGCATCGCGGCCCTGATGGCCATCCACGACGTCAACCTCGCCCTGCGCTTCAGCCGCAGGTTCGTTCTCCTGTGCGGGGGATCCGTTTACGCCTGCGGCGGCCCGGAGATCGTCGACGAGGAGAGCATGGAGAAGGTCTATGGCGTTAAGGTGGAGGTACAGGAGCGGGGAGGCACGAGGATGGTCATACCGCTGGGCGCCTGCGGCGGTGACGGCGGGCGCGACGGAGGGGGAGAGGAAATATATGGTAAATAATGGTAAGACGCGCGGGGAGTGGGGCGACATGACCTTGAGTCCCATCGGCGTCATCAGGTCGCCCTACCGCACCATGGACGAGGCTCCCTTCCAGGGCCGCTTCTCCGCGGAGGAGGAGGAGATCGAGATATGCGAGGACTATTCCGACGGCCTCAAGGACGTGGAGGCGTCGCGTCACCTCATCGTCCTCTACTGGGGCCACCTCGCTGACCGCGGCGTGCTGCAGACCGTCACCCCCTGGGGGCCGGAGGTGCGCGGGGTCTTCGCCTGCCGTTCCCCCTCCCGGCCCAACCCGGTGCAGTTCTGCGTGGTGGAGCTGCTGCGGCGCGAGGGAAACCGCCTGGTGGTGCGCGGGCTGGACGCCGTGGACGGAAGCGCCGTCATCGACATCAAGCCCTACAGCGCGAGGATGGACTCCGTTCCCGGCGCCGTCATCGGCTGGTTCGAGGAGGAGGACGGCGGGTGACGGGTGCACGGGCACGAGAGGGAGGGACGGTGGGCGCGGGCGGGTACGGGAAGGGATGGCTGCGGCGCGGCAGGCATGTGCGGCAGGCGCGATAGGGAGGTGATGCGGCGTGGAACTGAAGCCCGAACAATTCAAACGCATGCTCACCCTGCCGGTGACGGTGATCACCACCGTGGACGGGAACGGGGTCGCGAACGCGGCGCCCTACGGGTGCGTCATGCCCATCCTGAGGCCCCTGGACCTGGTGGCCATAGCCTCCGCCCTGCCGCGCCATACCCTGCACAACATCAGGGGGACGGGGGAGTTCGTCATCAACGTCATCGGCACCCCCTCCTTCGATAAGGCCATGCTCACCGCGAGGGACTATCCGCCGGAGGTGGAGGGGCTGAGGGAGGTGGGCCTGGAGACCTCGCCCGCGAGAACGGTCTCGCCCCCCAGGATCGCCGACGCCCTGGGGTAAATCGAGGCGGTCCTGGAGCGGGGGGTCACGGGAGAGAACTACGCCCTGGTGATAGGGAAGGTGCTCTGCGCGGAGACCAACGACCGCCACTGCCGCGACGGTCGCCTGGCCGAGCCCCCGGCCCTCATGCTCGGCTCCTACTACCATGTGGTGGGGGAAAGCATAGGCGACGCGCGCGAGACCATGAGGCTGTTTCTGGGCGGCCAGACGGCGGAGAGCGGCTGAGTGACGCGAGCCCACCTTGTTTCGTAGAGGTTTGCGCAGGAAGAGGAAAGAGGCGTTACGGGCTAGGAACGGCCCGAGAGCCGTGTCTCCTGATCCCGCAGGAGACTCCGCGCACCGGCCCGGTCTTTTGTACCGGGCTTGACATAGGTGTTATCCTATATTTTGTCGGATGCTTGAAAACCGAAGAGATACCTGCCGGGTTCGCAAGATTAAAAGGGAAGTCGGTGTGAGTCCGACGCGGTAGCGCCGCTGTGACCGGGGAGCAAGACCCCATATTTCCACTGACCTCTGGTCGGGAAGGGGGGGTGGAGCGATGATCCGGGAGTCAGAAGACCTGCCCGGCAGGGGTCAGCAAGCTCTCCGCTTCAGAGAGAACCTGACGTATTGGCGCTCATGTGATCCCCTCTCTTAAGTGGGAGAGGGGATTTTCGTTTCTTACGGGCCACATGAGGTTAGGAGGTAGAAATGTTCGAGGTATCCACGAAAGGCAGGTCGGCACGCGGGCGGCTGAAGGTCGCGGGGACAGGAGCCTGTCTCGCCGCAGCGATCGCGGTTGTTCTCGCCGTGGGCGCATCCATCGCGCCGCGGTACCTCGCCTTAGCCCCCGATAAAGCTCTTGCACAACAGGGAGACATGCTCTTCGAGAGCGCTGACCACGACATAAAGGACGGAACCGGGCCAGCTGTGGTAAGAGGCGTGGCCTACCTCTTCGCGGGAGATGATCCTTGGATGCCGCCGGGGGTGAACAGCAAGGTGGTGGCCCTGGACGCATCCGACGGGGACTTCTTATGGGAGAGAGAGCTCGAGTGGGCGGGCGGCATGGGCTCCAAGGCCCGGCCCCTGGTGCGTGGGGTGAGGCTCTACATCGGTTGTGGGGAAAAGGTCTATTGCCTGGATACTTCGCGGGACGGCGCTTCAGTGTGGGAAAAGCGCATCACACCGGCGGAAGCTCCATTGGGACAATCGGTGATCATCACCGACCCCGTGATTTACTCCAGCGCGTCTGGCACTGACGTGGTGGTGGTCGGCGATTATGTCTACGGCGCCTACCTGGGCTTGAGCGCGGAGAACGGAGAGATCCTCTGGACATATGCTCTGGACGCTAACTGCTCCGCTATCGGGGCGCCGGGCGTGGACGACGAGCGTAACCGCTTATATATTCCCCAGCATACCTCCTTCGGTCATCCCGTCAACGGGAAACTGCATTGCCTGGACGTCTCTGGAAGCACCCCCGTGAAAAAATGGGAGTACGCCACCACCTACGACGTCGCGGGGGGCATCGCCTGCCACCAGGGCATGCTCTATTTCAGCGATTTTGCCTACGGTGGCCCGATAAGCAGGCTCTATTGCCTGGAGGACGGAGGTGAAGCGGCGCGACTGGCCTGGAGCGAGGAGGTCTGGGGCTCCTCCGGCACTCCCCTGGTGGACGCCAACAGCGAGACGCTTTACGTCTGCGGCAACGAATACTCGGTGGGGAAGAACCACTTCTACGCTTTTGAGCTCACCACCGGGAATTTGAAATGGGACAACCCCAACTGGGGGGCGTATAACGGGAACTGTGCGCTGTCCCCCGCCACCGGATACCTCTATGCCGGCAGTTTCGACACCTCTAGCTGGGCTCACAACAAGGGGTTGGCCGCCATGGACCCCTATACCGGCAGCGAGTTGTGGTGCGTTACCTCGAAGGGCGGGGGTGACCCGGTGGTGGTTGATGGTGTCGTCTACAGCACCGCGGATGGGAGGCTTTACGCATACCGGGAGTACCGACCCGCCACCTTCGACTGGTATTTCGCGGAAGGATATACTGGCGAGGGCTACGAGACGTGGCTCACTCTTGCCAATCCCGGAAGTGAGCCGGAGGACGATGCTAAGGCCACAGTGACCTATGTGTTCAACGGCGATCGCGACCCTCTTGTCATGCCCTGTGACATCCCGGCTGGGTGCCGGCAGACCATCTACGTGAACGATGTCGTGGGGCGAGGCATGGAGGTTTCCGTGAAAGTTGTCTCGGACAGGCCCCTGGTCGCCGAGCGACCCGTGTACTTCAACAGCGTGGGCCGGGGTGGCCTCAGGTTCGTAGGGGGCCACTGCTCACTAGGGGCTGACACCCCGTCGCTCGACTGGTACTTCGCCGAGGGTTATACCGGGCACGGTTTCCAGGAATGGCTGACCCTCGCCAACTTCGAGGACGCCGACGCTGAAGCCGAGGTGGCCTACTTTTTCAGCGGAGAGGAGCCAAGAACTGCCACCTATAGCGTTCCAGCGAGGAGGAGGGTGACCCTCGACGTGAACAGGGAATGCGGCAGGTCGGGCGACGTTTCCGTGCGCGTGCGCTCGCTCGACAGGCCCCTGGTCGCCGAGCGACCCGTGTACTTCGATTTCGTCGGTCCCGTGGGGAGCAGGATTTCCGGCGGCCACTGCGTCGTGGGATCCATCGAGGCTGCCAACAAATGGTATTTCGCGGAAGGATATACCGGCGAGGGCTTTAAAGAGTGGCTCACCCTGGCCAACACCAGCGAGCGGAACGCCACCGTGGAGGTTTCCTACCTATACCAGGACGCGGGACAGCCTCCCCT
>CAKZMC010000149.1 GCA_937128055.1 uncultured Actinomycetes bacterium
TTCAGGGTAATGGTCCTTCCGCCTCTCCTTACCGCGTCGCCGCATATCACGGCGTGGCATTCGCTGTCCAGTATGCGTCCCCTCAAGGCGTCGGATGAGAACCCCGCGAAGACCACGGAGTGCACGGCGCCTATGCGCGCGCATGCGAGCATGGCAACCGGCAGCTCCGGTACCATGGGCAGGTATATACAGACGCGGTCGCCTCTCCCGACGCCGTGCTTTCTCAGCACGTTGGCGAACCTGCAAACCTCCTCGTGAAGGCGGGAATAAGTGTACGTCTCGCCGCTTCCCGGCTCGTCAGGCTCCCATATTATCGCCAATCTCTCCCCTCGGCCTTCCTGCACGTGCCGGTCGAGGCAGTTGAAGGAGGCGTTTATACTGCCGCCCTCGAACCACGTGCAAAGAAACCTTTCTGGGTCCCAGGAATGAACCCTGTCCCAGCGCCTGAACCAGGAGAGCGATTCCGCCTGTTCCGACCAGAATCCTTCCGGATCCTCCAGCGAACTCCGGTGCATCTCCCAGTAGCGTTCCATGCCCCTTATATACGACCTGGCGGCGCTAACGGCATCGGGAAGTATCAGCTCGGACATGGCCTCACCGTCTATCTTTACCCATTACTCCACCTTCTACCTCTTGAACCTCCACGGGTCGCTTACCGGAACGCGTCGGGGCGATCCGTAGACGCCTCCATCCCGGGCGGTAACGCTTCAGTCCTCACGCGATCCCGAGGTCGACGCGCGCCCTCCAGACCTCGGAGTCCCGACCGCGGATCGCCGGAACCGTGCCTGGTTTATACAACAGGCGACCGCGTCCCGTCAAAACCGAACTCCTCAAGAGCCTCCGCATCGCCACGCAGGCCAAAAACGACCGCTCGCCGCCGTTGACAACCGGCACGCGCCTCCCCGATCCCTTCCGATCGCCCCGGCTACATCGAGGCCAATATGTCCCGGACCTCCTCGACTATATGCAGGGGCGTCGAGGCGCCGCCGAGGACGGCGGCTTTCCGGATCCCCTTTAATGAGGAGGGATCAAGATCCGTGGCCGTCTCTATCTTCACGACGCGCGCGCCGGTCATCTCGCAGATGCGGCGCAGGAACTCGGTGTTGGAGCTGCTCCTTCCCCCCACCACCGCCACCAGCTCGTTCTCCAGCGCGAGCTGCAACGCCTCCGCCTGACGTGAGAGAGTGTTGCGACAGAGGGTGTTGATTATTTTCAGCTCCATCACCTCGCGTATGAGCTCTGGGACCTCGTTGATCAGGCCGTCAACCAGAGAACGGAACATGAAGAGGTCCACGGTGGTCTGAGCGATGAGGCCCACCTTGCGCACCTTGTGAGGCCAGTCCTGCCACCAGTCCTTGAGTTCCTGTATGTGTTTGATCACCACCGCCTCGCCCCCCACGTGCCCGATTATCGCCTTCACCTCGGGGTGGTCGGCGTTTCCGATGATGAAGAGCTTGTATCCTTCCCCGACCAGTCGCATGGCCGCCCTCTGGGCCTTCTTTACCGTGGGACAGGTGGCGTCAACCAGGGAAGCCCCCGTGCCCAGCAGTGACTCTATCAGGGCGGGTGGCAATCCGTGAGACCTCACCACCATGACAGTTCCTGAAAGGTCAACTTCCTTCCAGGCGTTCTCGTCCTCGGGAAGGGAGCGCAGCCCCCTGGCCTCAAGGCCTTTCACCACCTGAGGGTTGTGTATGACCGGTCCCAGGCTGTACACGTCTCCCGACGCC